>JAADDC010000073.1 GCA_013154145.1 Candidatus Iainarchaeum sp.
GATCCAAGAACCCTCGAGGCACTATTCAATTACGGCGTGAAGGTGGGGGTGGCTTTCCAGATACACGACGACGTGCTGGGCGTCTTCGGCGATCCGGAGAAGACCGGCAAGCCCGTGGGCAACGACATCCGAGAAGGTAAGAAGACCGTGCTCCTCCTTGAGGCCTTCAGGAGGGCCAACGAGGAGCAGAGGAAAGTTCTTCTCTCGGCCGTTGGAAGTGACGATCCAGAAAAAATAAAGGCCGCCAAGAAAGTGATCGTGGAGACGGGTGCCCTGGACTACGCCAACGAGCTGAAGAATAATTTAGTGAAAGAGGCCAAGGAGATCGTGGAAGAGCTTTCCCTCAAGAACGGCATGGACGCCTTCCTCAAGGAGTTCGCCGACTTCGTAATAACAAGAGAAAAATAAAGGGAAAGGGCTTAGATGTCCTCTGGCACCGGGATATCCACGTTCACGTCAATTTCTGGCAGGTTTACCTCGGGCGGTGGCGGAGGAACCTCGTTGTACTCGGGCAGTTCCTGGTACTCGCCCACCGCTTCTACACCGTTGAGATCGGGTGTAGATGGAGCGCTGGGCTTGCTGATCACGTAGAGCAGTGCCGCAATGACCACGATGGCTAGCACTCCTATCCATATCCACTTCTCCATGACATCACCTCAGGAGCTGGCGTATCTCGTTGTATATCTCGGTGATCCTGGTTTTAAGTTCCTTTAGCTTGGCCAGCAGCTCGTCGAAGGTTATGGTACCCTGCAGGTACTGTTCCTTGAGACTGAGGATCTCCGCCTTGATGTTGTTGAGCTCGTCAATGTAGGGCTGCAGGGTGTTGGCGTCGATGCCGCTCCTTTCTGCCCAGAGCAGCACCTTCTGAACCCAGACCTCCAGCTGGTTCACCGCACCCTCCATGAGGACCAGGCCGGTGCCGGCGTAGGCCTCCTGGAAGTAGGTCTTGGCCTCCTCAATGAGGGGCTTTATCTCCTCCTGGTAAAGGGTTCTGAGCTCGTTGATGTCGTTGATCTCCATCACGACGCTGTTGAGCTCCGTGAGCCTCTCCACGATGTACTGGGCGTTCTCGTCCACCAGGTTCTCCTCGATGAGGGCGTTGAGGCGCTCAACGGTGGCCGTTATGAGGCTGGTAATGAACTCCTTGGTCTTCTGGAGGTAGACCTCGTCGTTGACCTCCCCGTTGAGGTACATCATCCTGTAGCGGTACCACTCCTGGTACTTCTGCTGGGCCATCTGGGCCGTCTTCTTCATGACGTTGTACATGTTCATGAACTTGTTCCTAACGACGTTGTAGTTGGCTGCGCCCATGCCCCTGGCACCCATGCCCTGGGAAACGGCGCTCATGACCCTGGCCCTCTTCTGGATGATGTTGGCGTCCACCACGGGCGTCATGGTTTTGGTGACCGTCGCTGCCGGGGCGGTGGTTGCCGGTCCGGGCTTGCCCATGGGTGCGGCGAAGGCCAGCACAGAGGCCAGCAACACCAGAGCCGCTATGACTCCCATCAACCTCATGCTATCACCCGCTACTATCCCTCTGCAAGAGCTTTTATTTATCGCGCAACTCCCTGCAACTGCTCCGCCAGGTACACCCTCTTGCTCATCCCCCTCCTCACCCTCACCACGACACCCTCCTTTTCCAAGCGGGAAAGCAACCTGCTCACCTTGTACTCGGGCATCCCCAGGGCCCTGGCTATCTGCTTCTGGGTGCTCCCGGGGTTCTCGGAAAGGTAGTTGATGATCTCGCTGTACTCGTCCATGGTCTCCCGTCTTCTCCGTCTCCAGAAAAAGAAGAAGACAAAGGGCAGAAAGAGGAGGAGAAGCAGAGGAATTGGCGGATCTACGGCAACGATGAGCTTTCCATCAACCTCCTTTAGCTCGTAGGGCCGGAAATGGCTAATTACCTCCACCTTCGTGGAAGGGATGGAAACGGCCGCAAAGAGGCCGGCCACCCGGAGTTTAAAAGAGAAGGGCTCCTCCGAGCAGAAAAGGTCCCCCTCCACGGGGAGGAGCTTTTCCCCGCCGGCCAGAAATTCCTTCACGTCGCCGTAGAGGACAGCCACGCAGCCGCCGTTCACATCCCCGTAGACGCTCAGCTCCGTGGGAGAGCTCAGGACCGTGACGGCGGCCGTCACCACCGGCAGCAAGGCAAACAATATCAGCCATCTAAGCACGAGAGCACCTCCCTGAACACCTCATCCCTATTATCCCGGCTAAGGAAGACGACCTCCGCGCCGAGGAGCTCCTTCCACTTCTTCCAGAGACTGCGGTGAACGGTCACCACGAAGCCCTCGGCCCTCCTCAATGCCTTCAAGGCCTCTTCCTCGAAGCGCGGGTGCTTGAGCTCCATGGGGCCTATCTCGTCGATGGCCACGAAGCCCTCCAACTCCCTTAACCACTCCACCACCCGCTCCAGGTTTTCGAGGATGACGCCGTAGCTGCCCACCCGGGGACCGGGGTATCCCCTTCTGGCAATGGGGAGCCGCTCGCCGCTCTCTATGCGAACGGCGTCGAAGCCAACGCGCATTCTCCCTTCCCTAACTTCCTCCGTGTAGAAGCCGCTGCAGGTCCTCCGCTTGCATATCTCCTTTACAAGAGTGGTTTTTCCCGATGCCGGAGGACCCGTAATGATGAGCTTCACGGTCTTAATTATTGGCGTTCATCATTTAACGTGGACCTGATGAAGAAGCGTCTCTACACGCTCTTCCTGGTGGTGTACCTGGGTGGACTGCTGGCCGCCCTGGGATATCCGCCAGAGCTGGCAGACCCCGAGGACGCCATCGTCTACGGGGGCATAGCGCTGCTCTCCTACCTCAAGAACACCATCTTCGGGAGGATACCGGAGACGGGCTCGGCCATCGACGTGATGTTACACCTCCTGGGCTTCATAGACCTCCTCCTCTTTTTCCTCTTCATAGGAACCGCTCTTTATGCAGCGGAAAAGCTCTCCAAGGCCTTAAACCTGCCCTTCCACCTGGGCTTGCTTGGAGTTGGCCTGCTCCTCTTCACGCTGTTCCTGGCGGGCACCATGCTCCTCATCCCCGAACTCATCCCCCTCTCCCTCTTCCTGGCCGCCATCCCCTTCATTATCTTCGAGTACTTCGTTTGTGCAGAATGTAAGTAAAGCGACCGGTGCTCCGTCGACGCGCGAGCGGGTCCAGTCTTTCGACTGGACGCACTGAGGAGTGTGGTGCAGCCGGTCTTCGATCGGCCTCGGCCCGCGGTCAACCGGCGGGCCGGTTGCTGGGGTGACAGGGGCGAAGCCCCGTTAACGGAGCATCGGTTGCTTCGTTAGCGGCCCCGGGGGGATTCGAACCCCCGACCTTCGGCGCCGAAAGCCGACGCGCTGTCCAGGCTGCGCCACGGGGCCTCAGAACAAATCCTCCCTGGCGTAGTAGGACTGGAGGCGGATAAATCCTCTAAACCTTTTCACGAAGTTCTCGATGGTCTTCTCAGAGGAGCTCTCAATTTCCACCATCCCCTTCTCCGGGTACCACTTGAAGAGCGTGTCGCCCTTACTGAGGAAGTGTATCTCCCTGTAGATGACCCGGGGCCTATAACCCATGATCTGGGCCACCTTCACGAAGGCCGTGTAGATCTGGGAGGGCAGCTCCACCTTCAAAGATTTCATGAAGGGCAGGTCGTCGGGATAAAGAGCAATGTAGGAGATCTCGAAGCGAGAGGGGAGCACTCCGTCGAAGAAGAGCCGCCCCCGCATGCGCTCATCACCCTCACCAACGATGAGGTCCTCCACGCGCTCCGCGGGACTTTCAAAGAGAGACCTGGCCGTGCTGGGCATCTTCTCCTCGAACACGGACTCAGGGACCTTCATCTGGTAGGAGGGGGTTCCCCTGTCCTCTATGATGCTGTAGGTGCTCCTCAGGACGATGTCGGCAAAGTGTCTCTGGGACTCGCCGTAGATGTTCCACATGGACATGGCCGTGAGGGTGAGGTTCACCACCCGCTCCATTTCTTTCCCGTGCCTTTCGACGTCCCTGAGTATGCGGCGGGCAAAGAGCTCGAGGCGGCTCCTCGTCTCCACGAAGACGTTGAGGCTGGAGCGGTGCATGAGGAGCCCGATGGAGTAAAGGCCCTCCACGACGATGACGGGGTTCTCGTCGGGCACCAAAGGACCCATTTTACCCTTCCTGCTGGCACTCTTGAAGTCGTAAAGGGGAATGTAGACCTCCTGACCCTCCACGAGGGCGTCGAGAACGGATTCCAGGAGCGGGACGTCCAGCTCAACGGGATGATCGAAGTTCGTGCCCAGCAGCTCCGACTGCTCCTTGCTTTCCTCCCTGTAAAACATGTCCATGGGGATGGCGTAGGGCTTTCCCTCCAGGCGTACGAGGGGGAGACCGCGGCGATCCAGCTCGTTGACGAGGCGCCGGGCTTCGGTGCTCTTGCCGCTGCTCGACGCCCCCGCCAGGAGAACGATGTAGGGCTCCTCGGGGTCCTTGACCTTTTCTATGAAGCCGGCCAGCTGGCCGGCCGATTCCATCAGGTGACTCACGTTATATTAGTTGCTCCACAATACATAAAACGTGAACAAGCGGCTGCTGAGGGTGCTGTCAAGCTCCGACATCATCCTGGAGGTTCTAGACGCCCGCTTCCCCGATCTTACGCGAATCCCTGCCATAGAGAGGTACGCGAAGAAGAAGGGGAAGGGCCTAATCTTCGTTCTCAACAAGGTGGACCTGGTTCCCAAGGAATACGCAGAGAACTGGAAGAAACTTCTCCAGAAGGAGGCTCCTACGGTCTTCGTTTCCACAAAGAAGCGCTGGGGAACCCGCATACTGCGAAAAACCATTAGGGGGCTCACGGAGAAGCGGCCCCTCTACGTGGGCATCGTGGGTTATCCCAATGTGGGGAAATCCTCCCTCGTGAACGTTCTCGTGGGGAGGCACGCCGCCGGCGTTTCCCCAAAGCCCGGCTTCACCCGGGGAGAACAGCTACTGAAGCTCTCCAAGGGGGTTTACCTGGTGGACACGCCGGGCGTGGTGGACAGCAAGGACGAGACCCTGCTGCTGCTCGTGGGCGGTAAAGATCCCTCCCGGGCAAAACATCCGGAGCTGGCGGCCCACGTGCTACTTACGAACCTGCACGCCATGGGAGAACTTCCCTTCAAGGATCTGGAGGAGTATGCACAGCACAAGGGTTTTCTGATGAAGGGCGGAGAGCCGGACACCCGCAGGGCCGCCATAGACCTCATCCGCCGCTTCCAGAGGGGAGAAATAGGGAAGTCCTACGAGTGGATGAAGGAGCTGAAGGTGTGAAGTTTGTGAAGTAAACTGCACACTTTTACACATTTTTGTGAAGTTTATTATGTATGCTGCACAGGGTCCTCGAGGAACAGATGAGGTTTGTACAGGGGGTGCTCAGTTCGAGGGTTGTAAGGAGGGACAAGGAAGAGGAGTTGAGGAAGTGGAAGGACTCGGACCTCATAAAAGCCGTTTTGGGTCCTCGGAGGAGCGGGAAATCTTTTCTGACGATACTCACGCTTGGAGAGGAAGCCGCTTACATCAACTTTGACGATGAGAGGTTGCTGAAGTGGGAGATTGACGAGATCCTGGAAGCCGCCTTCGACGTGTACGGGAACGTTTCCTACGTTATCCTCGACGAGGTCCACAACCTGGAGAACTGGCCGCTCATCCTGGAAAGGCTAAGACGAAGGGGGTTGAACCTTTTCATAACTGGCTCTAACAGCAAGCTCCTGGAGAAGGAGCTGTCCAGCCGCCTCACGGGAAGAATAAAGACGGTGGAGCTCTTGCCTTTCAACTACAGGGAGTTCCTGAGGGCAAAGGAGGAAGGTCCCTCCCTGAAGTCCTTTACACGCTTCCTGGAAACTTCAGGATATCCTGAGGTCGTGGTCAAGGGCTACGACCTGGAATACGTGGAGGAGCTCATCAAGATGGCCGTCAGTACTGACGTGATTGCGAGACACCGAATAAGAGACGTGAAAACCTTGAGAGCGCTGGCCGCCTTCCTTTACTACCACGCAGGCAAGCCCATCTCTCTGAGGAACCTCGCGGAAGAGGCAGGAGTGAGTGTTCACACGGTGAAGCGCTATGTGAGCCTCCTTGAAGAAGGTTACACGCTCTTCTCCCTTAAGTCCTATTCCAGGAAAGCAAAGAAGCGATTGGGTCTTCCTTCGAAGTATTACCCTCCGGATCATGGCATAGCCAACGTCTACGGCGCAGGCAAAGGTCAAGTGCTGGAAAATGTCGTGTTCTTGGCCTTAAAGGGCATCTGGGACGGAGAGATGTACTACGTGAGGGAGCAGGATTACGAGGTAGACTTTTTCCTCGTCAGGGGAGAAAAGAAAATAGCTATCCAGGTATCTTACAAGCTCGAAAGGGACAACGTGCGTCGAGAGTTAAAGGCTTTAGAGAGGGTCAAGCGCTTTGGAGCAAGGACGCTATTACTCAGCCTTTACAACGAGACGGACGTCGAAGCCGTCCCGGTCTGGGAGTTCCTGTCCAAGCCCGAAGCTTATATTTCGTAGCTCAGGGCCTCCGCCTCTTCGATGTTGATGACGTACTTGCCGTTTCGGCGGTTCAGGAGCTCCACGGGGATGAAGAACCAGCCACGGTAGGGGTACTTCCAGGCGAGGTAGAGGGTGGCGCCGCTCCGCTGGGCCCACTTGAGCATTTTCTGCATCTGGTGCTCCTCTATGACCACCTCCCGCTTCTTCCAGGCCTTGCACTCAAAGGCCAGAACCACCCCGTCCTTTATGGCCACCACGTCGGGGGAGTAGCTGATGCCCGAGCCCGCGGAGCGAACGACAGCGTATCCCCTTTGCCAGAGCATCCTCATGAGCTCCCGCTCGGCCCTGGATCCCTTCTTCTCCGGCATCAGCCAACACCGATGACGTACAAACTGTCCCTGAAGTAAAAGGGTAAGACGACCACGTCCGGACTGCCGTTGCCCGTCACGTCTCCGCTGCCCACGTAGTAAAGGAGATCGTCCTCCGTGGGCACCTTCACGTACACGGGAGAGCCATCCACGATCACCACGTTCCTCCCTGAAAGGCCCACGGCCTCGTCAACGCCGTCGGCGTCCACATCAACGGCATCCGAGAGCAGGAAACTCCTGAAATCGATGTAAGAGCCGTTGTAGAGAAGGCCCGTGGTGGAAGAATAGTAGAGGGGTTCTTCCCTTCCGTCGCCGTCGCTGTCACCCACGGCCACGCTGACGGCTCCCCCTGCCGGATACCTCTCCTCCCCTCCGGGGGATATCACCCAGACCACCTCCTGGGTGGCGAAGGCCTCCGTGGGATTGCAGGCAAAGACGAGGAGTTCCTTGCCGACGGCCACGTCGGCCACGCCCATCTCACAGTTGTAGAACACCTCGTTGCCATCACACGTTAAGAGAAGCAGCCCGCCGGAGAGGTCCTGCGTGGACGTTACGTTCAAAACGTAGGCCTGCAGGGGCTCGAAGTAGCCGGCGAAGTCCAGGACCTCGTAGTTCTCGGGGAGGGGGGCTTCCCTGCCGTCACAGCCACCGCCGTAAAAGATCACGCCGCCGTCCCTCACCAGAACACCCGCGCTTCCCCTCAGGAAGGCCAGCTCTACGTCAGGGATGGTTTTGACGAGCTCCCCCGTGGGAGTGACCACGTAAAGGCTTCCATCGTTGAGGAAGAGGATGTGCTCGCCGTCGCTGTGGGCCGGATACCTGAAGTTGAGCTCTGCCAGGAGCTCCCCGTCGGGGGAGTAAACCTCCGTGCCAAGGGTACTGACGAGGGCCACAGCACCCCTGAGGGGGACTGCTTTCCAGGCAAGGGCCTCGGGGGCCGGGAGGTCAAGGATGATCGTTCCGCCGTCCATTAGCTGGACCCGCACACCATTTTCTCCCTTGGAAACGAGGAGCAGTTCCCCTGTTCCGTCGCCGTCCACGTCAAAGATCTGGGCCGACGCAATCTCTCCCGAGCCGAAGGTGGCAAGCACCCTGTAACTGCTCGCCTCCGCTTCCTCCGCGGGAGGGGTCTCCGGCTGCTGGGGAGACGTGTTGACCTCAGAGATTGACACATTAATCTCAGTCGTTTCCGTTCCGCTGAGGGTGTTGAGAGAAAGGAGAAGCGCCGAGGCGAGGAGAGCGAGGACGATGAGCCCCCCGAAGAGCAGTTCCACCCTCACGTTGATATAGTGGTTTCATCCTTTATAAAATGTTCAGGGCCAAGAGATAGTAGCTGCGCCCAGGGTGGCCGGCGGATCGGTGAAACCCGGTCAACAGGGCGCAGCACATCCTCCCCCTTTCGGTGTTCGTCATGCTCACTCCCCTTCAGAGGCTTCTCGAGAGGCTGGCAGACCCCTCCACGGACTTCGTTGTGATCGTGGAGGGAAAGAGGGACGAGAGTAGCCTGTGGAAGCTCGGCATACGCCGCGTGGTGGTGATCAACCGCTTTCGCGGCTTCGAGGAGCTCGCGGAGGAGTTACACAGAAGGGGGATAAGGAGGGCCGTGGTCCTCACGGACTTTGACCGAAAGGGGGAGGAAATAAGAAGGAAGTTGTTGCTCCATCTCCTCTCCTGGGAGATCAGGGAGGAGGGCTTCCTGAGAAAGCGGCTCAGGGAGCTCACGGGAGTGAACACCATCGAAGAGCTCTTTGAACGTGTCCTGGAAATGGAAGGAGGTGATACTTATGGGGAAGATCTACGTGGACTCCGTGAAGTACGTCATTCACGCAAAACTCGAGGCAAAGGGTTTGGTGGACAAGCCCGACGTCATCGGAGCCATATTTGGACAGACAGAGGGATTGCTGGGCGGTGAGCTAGAACTCAGGGAGCTCCAGAAGACCGGAAGGATAGGGAGGATTGAGGCCAAGTTGGAGCGCAAGAACGGCCGCACCTACGGCGAGATAACGGTTCCCTCGGGTCTGGGCATCGTGGAAACGGCCATCATAGCCGCCGCTCTCGAGACGATTGATCGCATCGGCCCCACGGAGGCCAAGATCAGCGTCGAGAAGATCGAGGACGTGAGGGCCGCCAAGCGCAAGTACATCGTGGAGAGGGCCCGGGAACTGCTCAAGCGTATCATGGAGGAGGAGCTCCCCGACTCCAAGGAGTTCATCAACAAGGTCAAGGAGGAACTGAGGAAGGCAGAACTAAGGGAGTATGGTCCCGAGAGGCTGCCAGCAGGCCCCGAAATCGACGAAGCCGAGGAGATCATCGTGGTCGAGGGAAGGGCCGACGTCATAAACCTCCTCAAGCACGGCATAAAGAACGTCATAGCCCTCAACGGCAACAGGGTACCCAAAACCATCAAGGAGCTCAGCAAGAAGAAGATCACCACCCTCTTCGTGGATGGAGACAGGGGAGGGGACCTCATCATCCGCTCCGTCCTTGAGGAGGCGGACGTGGACTACGTCGTCAAGGCACCCGACGGCAAGGAAGTGGAGGAGCTCACCCAGAAGGAGATCCTCAAGGCATTAAGAAGGAAGGTCCCCGCCGAGGAATATAGAAAAAGCCTCGAGAAGAAGGGCATAAAGATAGAGAAGAAGCGCGAGCGAAGGGAAGAGAAGGAAGAGCCCCAAGATCCGGACCTCAGGGTGATAATGGAGCTTAGAGGCTCCCTGGAAGCGATCCTCAGGGACGCCGAGGGCAAGGAGATACTCCGGGTGCCCGTGAAGGAGCTGGTGAGCACCATCAAGGAGAGGGACGACGTGCACAGCATATACATGGACGGCATCATCACCAAGCGCATACTGGAGGCCGCCAAGCAGAAGGGCGTCAAGAAGATCGTGGGAATAAAGCTGGGGCCCACCGTCAAGCCCGAGGACTTCGGAGAAATAGAAGTGAAGACGCTGTCGTGATAATGGGGGTCGGGATGGGGAGTCCTCATCACCGCTCAGGGAGACTCCCGCTCCCCATCCCCCTCTTTACCTTTCGTCGTAAAGTTCTAAGCGCTTTCTGGCAGCCTCAAGCATGATCCTGCGTTCCTCCCTGTACACCACTTCCCTGATCTTGTGGACGGCGTCTATGTTGGCCGAAACGCTGTCTATGCCCATGCGGACCAACTTCCTCACCATGGAGGGTCTGGAGCCGGCTTGGCCGCATATGGACGTCTCCACGCCGTATTCCTTGGCCACGTCAATGACGTGCTTTATGAGGGAGAGAACCGCCGGGTGCTCCTCGTTGAAGAGCTTCTGGACCCGCTCGTTGTTCCTGTCCACACCGAGGGTGAGCTGCGTCAGGTCGTTAGTACCGAAGGAGAGGAAGTCCATGCCAGCTTCCAGGTAGTCCTCTATGGTGAGGGCCGCGGCGGGGGTCTCTACCATGATGCCGAAGTCCACCATCTTGTGGGGGATGAGCCCCACCTTCCTTGCCAACTTTTTGGCCTCCACGTACTCCTCCACGTTGATGGTGAAGGGTATCATGACGCCCACGTTGTCAAGGCCCTCCCTGTGAAGTTGCTTTATGGCCTCGAACTCGGCCATAATGAGCTCCGGCTGGTCAAGGGAGCGGCGGATGCCGTGCCAGCCCAGCATGGGGTTGTCCTCGTGGGGCTCGGTTTCGCCGCCCTCCAGGTGCCTGAACTCGTCTGTCCGGGCGTCGAAGGTCCTGTACCACACGGGCTTGGGGTAGAACTTCTCCGCCACGATCCTTATCCCTCTCTTGACGGCCTCCACCAACTCGTCGAGCTTGTCGTTTAGGAGGAACCAGACGGGATGCTTGCCCGTGGCCGTTATCATATGCTCTGCCCGGAGCAAGCCCACGCCGTCGGCGCCAGTCGCCGCCGCCCTCTCGGCGGCCTCCGGCAGGGCCACGTTAACCTTCACGAGGGTGGCGGTGGGATATGGGAGCGCCGAGCGGATGACCTCCACCTGCTTCTTTTTCTCCACCTCGGGGTGCTTCACCTCGCCCCTGTAGACCACGCCCTTGTAGGCGTCGACGGTGACGATCTCTCCGTCCTTGAGGACCTTGGTGGCCTTGCCAGTGCCCACCACCGCGGGGATGCCCAGCTCCCTCGAGACGATGGCCGCGTGGGAAGTTAATCCTCCTTCGTCCGTCACGATGGCCGCGGCCCTCTGCATGGCGGGCACCATGTCGGGCGTGGTCATGGTGGTAACCAGCACGTCGCCCTCCTTCACCTTGGGGAGGTCCTTGATGTCCAGGACTATCCTCACGGGGCCTATGCCTATGCCCGGGGAGGCGGGGATCCCCCTGAGTATGGGCTCGCCCTCCTCCACGTGCTCCTCCTCCACGGGCGCTTCCCTTATGGTGGTGATGGCCCTGGACTGGACGATGTAGAGCTTGCCCTTCTCGAGGGCCCACTCCACGTCCTGTGGATGACCGTAGTGCTTCTCTATGCGCCTGCCAATGTCCGCCAGCTCTATGATCTTCTCGTCGGGGAGCTTCTGCTTCTCCTGCAGCTCGGGCGGTACCTCCACCACCTCTGTTCCTCCCTCGGGCTTGGGCACCACCATCTTCGTCTGCTTGGCAATCTTCTTCTCTATGATCCTCAGGGTCTTCTTGTCCACCACGTACTCGTCGGGGGTGACCATCCCCGATACCACGGCCTCCCCCAGGCCGTAGGCCGCCTCTATGATGATCTTTGGGGATCCGTCCACCGGATGGGCCGTGAACATGACACCCGATACCTCCGAGTTGACCATCTTTTGAACCACCACGGCGATGCCCACCTTCTTGTGGTCAAAGCCTTGCTTGGTGCGGTAGTATATGGCCCTGGCGGTGAAGAGGGAGGCCCAGCACTTCTTCACATGCTCCACGACCTTCTCGGGCCCCTTGACGTAGAGGAACGTGGCCTGTTGGCCCGCGAAGGAAGCCTGCGGGAGGTCTTCAGCCGTGGCAGAGGACCTCACGGCCACCCAAACGCACTTCCGGGGGCTGCCCGTTGCCCGGCGGCAGAGCTCCCTGTAGGCGTCCACGATGTCGTGGACGATCTCCTCGGGTATGGGGGCCTCCAGTATGATCTTCTGTATCTTCTCGGAGGCCTCCTGGAGGGCCTTGGTGTTCTCCACGTCGAGCTTGTCCAGAATGGGGAATATCTTCTTGTCTATGCCCGTCTTTTTGATGAAGTAAAAGTAGGCGTCGGAGGTGACGATGAAGCCCGGAGGAATGGGAAAGCCTGCCCGGGTGAGTTCTCCGAGGTTTGCACCCTTTCCGCCCACCAGGGGCACGTCCTCCTTGCCTACCTCCTCGAACCACACCACCGTCTTCATGCTTTCAACTGAAAAGAAGGGCCTAAAAGGGGGGAGTGGAAGGTTTCAAACCACGCGGTGGTTACAAGATGCCGAAGAAGTGGAGGATGAGGAGCACGCCGAGTCCGCCGAGACCGAAGAGGAGGGAGATGATGAGGCCGGGTATGAGGGGGATGTTCACGCCGAGAAGGTACTTGAGGATGAGGAAGCCGACGACGCCCACCACGAGGTTCTCCAGCACCCGCTTGAGTATGAAAACCACCACCAACGCCACCAGAACAAGTATGGCCCCCAGAAAGAGGGTGCCGAGGTCGCCGGGAGGTAGAAATCCAGCCGCCTCCTTCAGGGTTTGCAAAGCGTAGGAGGCCTCGTAGGGGAGGTTCGCGTCCACGCTATACTATGAGCTCTTCCTTTTTCAACCCTTTCCCTCAATTCCACCCGTGAAGCTCAGTGACCTCCAGAAGCGCGTGGGTGCCGTCCTCCTCAAGGGGCCCAAGACGGCCGAGGAGATCGCCCAGGAGCTCAACGAGGACATAAAGGACGTGATGGAGGCCCTGAAGGGCCTGGTATTGCTGAGGCTGGTTAAGAAGGAGGGGACGCCTCCCCGCTACTCCCTGGCCCCCCACGTGGTGGAGGCCCTCAAGAAGGAGGAGACCCCCGGCATACTCGTCCACGCCATCATCGAAGTGGAAGCAGTTGAGGAAGAGATACTCCGCAGGGCCCTGGATGATATCGTCCAGAGGTTGAAGGAGGAGAAGGGCTTCGTCGTCAAGAACGTGGCCGTGGAAGAAATAGAGAAGGACGAGGAAACGAACATCTACTACAGCCACATCGACGCCACCATCGTGTTCCCGGGCCTCGAGCCCCTCACCTACTTCCTCTTCTTCTACGGGCCCAGCGTGGTGGAGGTCCTCACCACGGATCCCATAGAGTTGGACCCCGGTGACCTCCAGCGGGCCCTGGTGCTGGCGTCCAACATGATACACGGCTACGTGACCTTCATATCGCGGCTCATGGGGAAGAAGGAGCTGGAGGAGTTCAACAGAGAGATCCTCAAGAAGCTCAGGGGTTAAGCGGGCCTGTCCACGTACGTGGAAGCCATCAGTTTGTAAAACACCCCGTAGATCTCGAGCCCGTAGTAGAGGGAAACGTTTAGCTCACTGCCCCTCACCAGCGCCACGGGATCATCCACGCTGCCAATGACCTCCTCCCAGTCATCGTAAAGGACAAAGTCCGGGGCGTTCCACTCGAATATCCTCGTTCCACCGTACCATCCCTCCAGGAGGAGGTCCTTTATGAGCAGGTTCGCCTCGTTGGGGTTCTCCAGGCGGAGGTGAACGACGTAGGCGCCCGTGTTGACCTCGTCCGCCCAGATGTACACCCTTGGTGGATTTATCCCCGGGTCGAAGAGGCTCAGGGGAGCCACCACGGGGTTGTAGGACTGGTCGCCCTCGTAGAGGAAGAGTTTGACAGTCCCTCCCTCGAAGAAGGGGATGGCCGTGACGTTCTCGCCCACCGTCTTCGACTCGTAGGGCTCCAGGAAGACGTCCTCCCCCAGGAGCACCTCCTTCTTCACGTCGTTCTTTTCTATCATTAAGATAACCTTGTCGATGGTCCTCGAAACGTAGGAGACGTTGTTGATCTCCGCCAGCGCGTAGAAGCTAATCCCGTTAGGCTCCACCACCGGATTTTCTATGTAGAGGGTGACCAGCGGCTGGGGGAGCGGAAAGCTGGGGAGCTCCAACCTGAAGGGAACACTAACGTCCCTCTTCACGCCGTTCCAGGAAAGGGTAAAGGAAATTTCTCCCTCCACCACATTGTCCTCCGAGAACAACGTCACGGTCTTCTTGACACTCTCCTTGGAGGGGAGCTCCACGTCACCCAAGGGATATTCCTCCCCGTTGAGCTTCACTTTTAAATTTTCTGCACCGATGGGGAAGCCGTTGGGGTTGAAGAGCTCCAGGACGAGGTTCAGCTCGTAGCCCCCCTCCACCGGAAGAATGGAATTGGGATACACGGAAATCAGCGGGTCCCTCAGGAGGGTCTCGGGGGGTGGAAAGCTCACGGGGAGCTCCACGGAGAAGCTCTGCTCCCTCCCATCCACGTAAACCCTGATACTTGCTCCAACGGAGGCGTCCCCGCTCACGCTCACGGGAGTTAAGGAAAGAGGTAATTCGCTGGGCCCCTTCACCACAGTGCTCAGCTCCTCTTTTTTCACAATGACTCCGCCGCTCCTTATCCAGATCTCGCCCACCACGTTGTACTCTTTCTCCTCGGGGAGGTTAAGTCTTCCCTCCGCCGAGAGGAGGTAGCCATCCTCTCCCTCGTTGAGAACGGGCTTCAGGGATAGGGAGGGGAGGGACTCGCTACCACCCCCCTTGGGGGCCAGAAGAAAGTAACCACCCAGCAGTAGGATCAAAAGGAGCAGGAGCAGCCGTTTTGGCATGATTAGAATGGGTGGCGCTCTTTATTTAAGTGCTTCAGGTGAGGTAGCGGCTCCTGATGTAGGATATGGCGCCGAGGACCACCAAGAGTAGTAACACCAACAGGGCAAAGCGGGCCTGGAGCACGATCTCCTCCACGACGCCGGCCACCGCTGACCTGGGTCTCACGACAATGATCACCGTCTTCTCGAGGTTGCCGGCACTCACCTTTAGCGTGTACTCGCCGGCGGCGAGCTTCGGAGGCTTGTAGAGGAAGCGCTCGCCCGGCGGGAGCTTTACCTCCTTCGAGTCGATGGTGAGGATGC
>JAADDC010000037.1 GCA_013154145.1 Candidatus Iainarchaeum sp.
GGCCTGCACAACGAAGTTCCCTTCTACTTCTTCGGCCGGATTACTCACAGGGGTTTCATGGAGGAGGAAAACATTGAAGAGCTGGCCCAAAAGCCTCTCAAAGTACTAATCGACTACGAAGAAGGGAAGAAACCTCTGTTACACACGGAGAAGCTGGTGATACCTTTAGATGAAAATCTATTTATCGTTTACGGAATGATCGAGGAGTTCTTGGATCATCTGAAAGAGGTGGGCAGATTACTGGGAGTTCGGAAGCTCTGGGCCGCGGTGGAGCACTCCCAGGAACTCGCCCCAACCACTGGTGGAAGCGTAACGCCCAGTTCGCTCACGACGCCCATCTTAGAACTAAAGCTGAAGGGGGCACAAAAGACGGCCAAGTATGGGGCCTACAAGGTTTACATGGAAGTTAACGAGCACAAGGAAGAGCACGAGGAACTGGCGGAGATCGTCGCCAACCTATTGCGGCTTATTTCAAGCGCTAGCAATCTTAAAGAAAGGGACTTTAAAGTACTTTTACAAAGGTACGTAGACGAACTAAAAGAATTTAAGCAGGAGTTGGAGATGAGAAAGTGAAGGAGTTCGGCCACCTCTTTGAGCTCGGTCTACACAAGGAACTAAAGGAAGAAGCTGAGAAGCATTGCAGAGGACGTTGCTATCCCTTTAAGGGTACAGCCCTCGTTTATAGCAAGCACGAGGACATGCTGTCCGACGACGGACTCGAGATCATAGAAGATCTCCTCGCTGCCACCAACTGGGACGAAGAGATTGCAGCCGTTCCCGAAGAGGAAAGAGAACACCCGGCCCTGAATCATCCGAGCAAGCCGTTGGCGGTCGTCGAGTGGAACAGGGGCCTCGGATTTGTCTTCTCCACCATAAATAATCCGCGCACCGTCCGGAGACCAAGCCGAAAAGTAGTAACAGGCTATCCCTCTTACCTTCTCTTGTACTACCCTACCGCCAGACGTTCAACTCAGCTTGCTCTCCATTACCTAGTTCCCCTTCGTAAACACCCGAGCCCCCTCGAGGAAGCGTACCTTTATTTCTCTACGCGCAGAAAAAAGGGTAACGAATATTCCGTTAGACTCGTGCTCAACGACAAAGACTTGCTCAGGTCGCCGCGATACCAGCAAGAAGCCAATCTTCTGAGACGTATAACCGCGGAGCGCTTCAGCGATACACCTATAAAAGAAATGAAGGTATACATGGGCTCTGTCACGCCGAACCATCACGACATAGTTGCTAAACTTATTTTTGATAAGATGCCTGAACCTTATCATATAGCAAAAGTAATTAACACCCTGGAGCGCTTGCCATGGATACTCGCACACAGGGTGAACCTGTCCCGCTGGCTGCTGGAGGAGATCGGCTACAGGGAGGACCTACTTTAAAAACAGTTCCAGGTTCTTTTCTACCATGGCAGGTGGTCCACTTCTGGGCTGAAGCTTCTTCTAAGGACCTCCGAGGAGGTGGTTCTGTGGACATTTATGAGAAGTGGCAGCGAAGGTGGGAGGAGAGTAGACTTTTCGAGGCGGACCCCGATTCCCGGCCCAAGATCTTCGTCAACGGGGCCTATCCCTACGTCAACGGACGTCCTCACCTGGGGCACTTCTTCTCCACTTTCCTGAGACCCGACGTCTACGCCCGTTACAAAAGAATGAAGGGCTTCAACGTTCTCTATCCCCAGGGATTCCACGCCACCGGACAGCCCATAGCGGCGGCCGCCCGAAGGCTCAGGGAGGGCGATCCTGTCCAGAGACAGATCCTCATCAAGAGCGGCGTCCCCGAGGAGCTCATAGAGAAGTTCAAGGACCCCAAGTTCTGGATCCAGTACTTTATGGATCTCTGGATACACGACCTCAAGAGGGCCGGCAACTCCATCGACTGGAGGAGGACCTTCCACACCACGGAGCTGAACCCCGCCTACGACAGGTTCATCCGCTGGCAGTACAGAAAACTCAAAGACCTGGGCCTCGTGAAGAAGGGGCGCTACCCCGTCGTCTGGTGCCCCAAGGAAGAGATACCCATCGCGGACCACGACAGGAGCGAAGGCGAGGGCGTGATGCCCGAGGAGGTCGTGGCCATCAAGTTCCCCCTCAATGGAACGTACTTGGTGGCCGTCACATTCAGGCCCGAGACGGTCTACGGCGTCACCAATCTCTGGATAAACCCGGAGGCCACCTACGTGGAGGTGGAGGTCAACGGCGAGCGCTGGATCATCGCCAAGGAGGCCTTCGAGAGGCTGAAGCACCAGATGGACATGAAGTTCATCCGGGAAGTTCCGGCGGAGGAGCTCATCGGAAAGAGGGTCACCGTGCCTGTGGACGGCAGAAAGGTGCCCGTGCTCCCGGCGTCCTTCGTGGACCCGGCCTTCGGCACGGGTGTAGTGATGAGCGTGCCCGCACACGCCCCCTACGACTGGATCACCGTGGAAGAGATCAAGAAGGAAGCAGAGAAGTACGGCGTCGACCCCTCTGAGCTGACACCCATCCCGCTCATCAAGGTGGAAGGCTACTCCATTTATCCGGCGGCTGACGCCGTCAAGAAGCTTGGAATCAGCTCCCAGAAGGAGAGGGAGAAGCTGGACAGGGCCACCAGCGAAGTATACAAGAAAGAGTACTACGAGGGGGTCCTGGGGGAGATCTTCGGGGACCTGGCCGGGAAGAAGGTCCACGAGGCCAAGGACGAGATCGTAAAACGTTTAACAGAGAGGGGCTGGGCCACGAAAATTTATATACTTCCAGAGAGGGTGGTCTGCCGCTGTGGCGCCGAGGGCGTGGTGAAGATCGTGGACCAGTGGTTTTTGGACTATGCCAACCCCTGGTGGAAGCAGAAGGCCAGGGAGGCCGCCGAACAGACGGCCTTCACGCCGGAAGATGCACGGCCTGCCGTCTACCACACCATCGAGTGGCTCAGGGAGTGGCCCCTCACGAGGGACGTGAGGACCTCCCTTGGGACGAGGCTCCCCTGGGATGAGAGCCAGTACATCGAGTCCCTCTCGGACTCCACCATCTACATGGCGTACTACACCATCGCCAAGTGGCTGGAACACCCGGAGCGCTGGGGCATTGACGTCGAGAAGCTCGACGACAGCTTCTTTGACTGGGTGTTCCTCGGGAAGGGTGACCCCTCCGAGATCTCCCAGCGCACGGGCATCCCCGAAAAGCTCCT
>JAADDC010000013.1 GCA_013154145.1 Candidatus Iainarchaeum sp.
CTGCTCCGGGAGGACTTCCGCACCCTCAAGGAGATCTTAGAATCTCTTTGAAGCGGAGGGCATCCTCGCACATCCACACGTTGTTGAAGACCACGTAGACCTCTCCTTCGAGCTCCTCGACCCTCCCCTTTAACCACCTGAGGTCCTCGTCCGTGTACTTATACTTGTACATCCTTTCCCCTGGCGGGCTGCCGTGCAATCGAAAATAATATGGATCTCCCCTCACGGGTTCCCTGTCAAAGGGGTCCACCACGTGAACGGCATTCACTTTAGCGAGGAACATCTTTACCTCCTCGTTGGACCAGCCCCTGAGCTCAAAGCCGTAGGTAAAGCCCTCCGGCAGGAGTTCATAGAAATCCAAAAGTGCTTTCAAGTTCTCTTCAGAAAATCGAAAGCTCCTGGGGGTTTGAAACAGCACGAAGAAGGCGTCCATCGCTTTTACAACTTCCATCAACTTCTCGACATCCTCTTCTACGTTCCTAAACCGCTTGTCGTGCGTGATGGAACGGTGTGCCTTCACGGAGAACAAGAAGTTATCGCCGGCCTCGCTTCTCCACCTCTTCGCTGTTTCCACCTTTGGAAGCTTGTAGAAGGTGGAGTTTACTTCCACGAAGTTGAAGACGTGTGCGTATGCATTGAGCACTGAGCTGAAGCGATTTCTCCACTCTGGGCCAAAGAACTTGGCCGGCCTGAAGGAGGACCAGCCTGCACAGCCTACAGTAACCCTATCGCCCTCTCCCGTGATGCTATCACCTCCCCCACCACGTTCCACGTGTTCAGGGGCTCGTCCCAGATGGATATCCGTTCGTCGTGGGGATAATTTCTCAAAAATGGGCCTTCTGGGAAGGTCCCCACCAGCACGGCCAGCTTCTCCACCCCTTCCCAGCCCTTCTTCCTCTCCCCATTCTCGTCCATGAGTATTATCCTGTAACCTTCCTCCTTCCACTCCTTTACGAGCTTCTCTACCCGCTTCTCTAGGGGGTGAACCAGCGGCGTGTCGATGCCCCTCATGACCCTGCTGACGATCCCTACGAAGCGGGAGTAGCTGCGGGGCAGCCTCGTCCCCTTTTCCACGTAGAAGAGTTTGTCCTCCACCGTGTGAACGTAGACGTCCAGGAGGCCCCTCTTTGCCAGGGGGCTCTCCAGGGCGTAGAGCAGCGTGAAGTGAACGATGTCGGGCCGTCCCCACTTGCCCGGATGCTCCCAGTCCTTCATGAACTGGAAGTGATAGTTTATGTCCAGGATGGCCTCGTGGGGCTTCCGGTTGAAGCGCCTGCACCAGCTCCTGACGGCCGGGTGGTTTCGGTGCTGCTTGGGGACCAGCGCCAGGGCCGACTCCAGGAGTAACAGTTTCATCTCCACGTATAAATAGTTTCACGCTCATCTTTTATTGTGGACGTGGGGCGCCTGATGGAGGAGGGTCGTCGCTTCCTCTCTAAGCTTCCCCGGGGAGGGAGACTGCTCGTAGTGGCGGATGACGACACGGACGGCATCATTGCAGCCCACCTCTTTGCCAAGTACTACCAGCGGAAGAACCCCTACAGCTCCGTCCTCGTGGACATCATCCGCCGGGAAGAGCTCCCCGCGTCTCTCCAGGAACACCCCTCCTACACGCCCGTCATCCTCGACATCAGCCCAGACGCTTCCATAAGTCATCCGTCCACCCTCTACGTGGTGGACCACCACCCTCCCAACTCCCCTCCCTCCAACGCCGTCTTCTTCAACCCCCACCTGCTAAACATTCCCCGGGCCTCCAAGTACAACACGGGCTTCCTTGTATTCCTCCTCTTCAGGGACGACATCGTGAGGAACAATGACCTCTGGAAGGTGGCGGTCTCCTCCTTCGGCGACTCCTCCTACGACTACCTGAAGTCCTTCTTCTACGGTATCGACAGGCGGGCCGTGGAGCTCGCCTCCCACGTGGTGGGCAGTGTCGACAGGGAGCACCTGCCGGAGCTCCTATCGGCCCTCGAGGAGAGCAAGAGCATTGAGGACTTCCTCGCCCACGAGGAGCTTCTATCCCTCAAGAGGGACTTCGAGAAGCAGCTCCTGGAACTGGTGAACAACTTGGAGGAGCACTGCTTCCACTGCGAGGAAAAGCTAAAAATAATATTACTGCCGCCGGAGCTGTCCCGCTTCAAGTCGGCGGTTTCCACCGTCTATTCTAAGCGGAACCCCGACACCCTCGTGGCCGTCGGCGTGAAGGAAGGACCCCTGTACAACTTCTCCCTCCGCTTCCAGAGGGCAGAGGAGGCCGGCGTCCACTTGGGCAGATTCGCTTCTTCTTTCTCTTCTCTCTGGGGGACGAAGGGAGGGGGGCACGCCCCCGCCGCCGGCCTGAGGATCCCCCCTGAAGCCCTGGAGGAGCTCGTGATAGAGCTCAGGCGCCTCCTCTTATCCCGCTGATCTTCTGGACGTAGTAGATGCTCAGCCACGCAGCCACCACGAAGATGCCGATGCTGGACACCACCGGTCCGAGTATGCTCAGCACTATGCCGGCGACGATGGAAACGCCGACCATCGCGACGATCATCTCCAGTATGGTCAGCGGGTGGGCCAGCCCCGTCTTCATGGCCTCCTTTATAGACTCCACGGGTCCCTTCTTCTCCAGCACGACGATGTACTTGTAGGGGGCCAGCAGTATTATCATGGCAATGGCGAGGAAGAGTAGCAGGACAACCGCGGCGATCCACAGGGGCTCTCCGGTGTTCCCCGCGAGCACCCCGTAGTAGACCAGTATGGCGGGAATGAGGAGCACGATCACGAAGACGATCATCGCCAGGATGTCGGCCAGCAGCCTGTCAACGAAGCGCTTGCCACCCTCAATGAGGCTCTTCTCGAAGGAAAGCCTCCGGTTCTTGGCCAGGAACAAGAGGGCGTTCTCTGCCACGATGCCCACCAGCCACAGCGCTATACTCATGGACGCCGTTGCCATTATCGGATCAATGGGCTCAGCGGCGGTTATCATCAAGAAGGCGATGACGCTGCCCACCACCAGCGTGGGCAGGAATGCCAGCCCCGTGAAGGAGGGCCAGCGCTCCTTGAACGTTCCCCAGCTCTTCTTCAGGGTCTCCATCGTAGCACCTCCAGCACCTTCTCTAACTTAT
>JAADDC010000008.1 GCA_013154145.1 Candidatus Iainarchaeum sp.
GACAGGCCCGTGGCCACGGACAACACCAACCGGGTCTTCAAGGCAAACCAGTTCGTGGCCCAGATGTTCCTGAGCGACTGGAACGAGGCTTATTACAGGATCAAAGAGCGGAACTTCGAGTACGTGTACTGGCTGAGGGACTACATCTATGGTAGTTCAAGCTTCGCCATCTACGCCTACGGCTTCGAGGAGGGGAGGAGGATAGCCCAGGAGTACGTGTTCTACGTCACCGACGACTGCGTGAAGCTGCCCACCGGTAACTACTACAACTGTGGCAGCAGGGACAGCCCCTTCTTCGTGGACGCCAACATCGTGGAGAGCGCACCGCCCGTTTACTATGCGCCCCTGCCCTTCGAGCTCCTCCCGAAGATCAACGGGGAGCTGGGCGTTTACAGGCTGGGCAACGCCCTCGTCATCGTTTCCGAGAAGATGAACAGGAGCCTGCTCTTCCTCCTCTGGACCGGCGGCAACGAGTATTTCGAGCCCGTATTCGTTTCGCAGAACGGCTACGTGGTGGTGTATAAAATAAAGTGAAGTTACTTCTTGCGGGTGCCGCGCTTGCGGCCGAGGGCCTTCTTGCGCTTCTTCTCCCTCAGGGAGCGGTCCTCCTTGATGACCTTCACCCGCCAGTCACGGAAGGAGATCCCCCTGTGCTTGGCACAGGAAATGCAAACGTAGACCTTTTCGACGCCCCAGCCCACGAAGCTGATCTCCTCCGTGTTGTCCAGGGCCGCCAGCCAGGAGGGCTTCTTGTAGAGGGGGATGGCCTTGTCCCGGGGGACCTTCCGGCCACAGTAAATGCAAGTCACGTAGGTGATCTTGCCCATGCCACAAATGGGAATGAGAACGTTTAAAATGAATGGAGTATTTTCTTCCGTGGACCTCTGGCAGGTGTACAGGGAGAAGCACCTGAAGCGGCTGGAAGAGGCCCTGAAGAGGGGAGAGGTGGATCCACCGGCGGTCCCGCTACTGGAGATAGTAAACAGGGTTCCGGACGCCGTGAGCACGTCCTCCTGCTCCGGCAGGGTGGTGCTCCTTGAAACGGACGTGGAGGAGAGGAAGAGGGAGTCGGCCTTCCACAGGAAGTGGCACAGGCCCGTGACGACGGAGGAACTTCTCGAGGGGTTCAGGAGCTTCTCGGGGGAGGTGCTCTGGCTGAAGATGGACCCCCTCATCTTCCACGTGGCCACGAGGACCCTGGACCTGGCAAGGGAAATGGTCTCCGCCGCCAGGGAAGCCGGCATAAAGGTGGCAGGCATACAGGTCATCGATCCCTGGAAGGTGAACGTGGAAGTCCGGGGCATAGATCAGATGGCGGTGCCCCTCTATTGGAAAGGGGAGCCACTGCTGGACGAAGAGCACGTGAGGAGGTTTGTGCCCATAGTGAACCGCAAGATGCTGAAGAATCAAAGAAGATTGGAAAAGCTCTACGACAGCTGGTATAAGCTATTTAACGAGCTCTACCCTGATCTCTTTCCGTGAGCGGGCTCCAGACGGTCCACCAGTTGTTACTACAGCTCGGTATTATCCTCTTCTGGGCCCTGGTGCTAGGTTCCATCTTCGAACGCCTGGGACTGCCATCCATACTGGGCTACACCCTCGCGGGATACACCCTCGGCCCCCAGGGCCTGAACGTGGTCCAGTCCTCCGAGTTCCTCCAGATACTGGCGGACCTGGGCATCATTTTGCTACTCTTTTATATTGGGCTGGAGTTCAACATCCGGAAGCTCCTGGAGTCCGGGGCCCAGGCGCTGGTCATCTCCCCCATAAAGAGCGGCATTGGCTTCCTCCTGGGCTTTAGCTTTGCCAAGCTTCTGGGCTTTGACTTCCTGGCTTCCCTGGTGGCAGGTGCCGCCGTGGCCGTCTCCTCCACGGGCATCATCTCCCACAACATACTGGAGAAGAAGCTGCAGCACACCCCCGAGGCGAGGGTGGTCATGTCCATGCTCATACTGGAGGACATCTTCTCCGTCACCTTCCTGGCCTTCCTTCTGAGCCAGAACGGCGGCGTCCCCTTCACCAAGGTGCTCCTCCACACCATACTCATACTCGTCCTCATCCTCACGGTGGGCATATACCTCTCCCGCTGGTTCTTCAGGCTCATTAAGAGATTGGGCCACGAGGACAAGATAGCCCTCTACGCGCTGGGACTGCTTGTGCTCTTCTCCTATGGCGTGGCCTTCCTGGGCATTTCCCCATCCCTGGGAGCCTTCTTTGCAGGTGTCGCCCTCTCGGAGGTGGCGGCGGCCTCAAGGATAGAGAGGGAGCTGGAGATGCTCAAGCGCTTCTTCGTCCTCGTCTTCTTCATTTCCATCGGCCTCTTCTACGCTCCAGTCATCACCTTCAGGTCCATACTCTTAGCCTTGGGGCTGTTGGTGGCGCAGGTGACCGCCGTCCTGGCCGCCACCATCGTGGCCCCCTTCGTGGGCCTCACCATACGCTCGGCGGCTCGCCTCTTCATCCTTGACCTCCCGGTGGGTGAGTTCTCCCTCTTCTTCGCGGCGACGGCCAGCATGGTGGGCATAGAGGGGGCCCAGGAGATACTGGGGGCTGTCTTCATCCTCGTCTTCATAACGGCGGCCATCTCCAACAAGCTCTTCGAGAAGGAAGAGAAGGTGCTGGATCTGCTCAGACGCTGGCTCTCCAAGCGGGGAACGAACCTGCTCCTCTTTAACAGGTACCTCAGCAAGACACGCACCAGCTACGTGGACAGCGAGTACGTGGACACGGTGAGGAGGTACCTGGGGCGCATCGCCATAAACTTCGTGGCGCTCCTCTCCATCGCTTACTTGGCAGGCTACGCCGTCACGGAGGCGGAGCTCCCCGCCCGCTGGGTCTTCCTGATAGCATTGATCCTCGCGGTATATCCCCTCTACGCCATACTCATGGACCTGCTGAAGCTCATTTCCTACCACGTGGAGAAGCTCCTGAAGACGCTGCTTCCAAAGATGGACTACTTCGAGCGGAGGGTGGCGGCCAAGCGGGCCAGCGTCATGGCCTTGGGCATACTCATCTACATGGCGGCCGTGCTCCTCAACCTACTCGCCCAGGCCAGCGGCATCGTGACCCTCCAGATGCTGGCCCTCCTTTTCCTCATCATTGGCATAGGGGCCTTCATCTATGGGGCTTTAAACCTCCTCTCCTTCTTTGTGCTTAGATGAACTGGGAAAGGGAAATCGGCATCGAGAAGTACCTGAGCGAGGGGAGGTGCAAAGGCTACATAAAGGAGTACCCCGAGGACTTCGTGGTCGAAGAAGAGGGGCCCCTGGGGAAGGCGGAACTGAAGATCCTGAAGGGAGAGAAGGCCGAGAAGGAGCCCAGAGGGGGAGGAGAGTACCTCCACGTGGTTCTCGAGAAGCGGGACTGGGACCTAAACGATCTGATAAGGGAGATTGCCCGGAGGCTGAAGATCGGCAGGGACCGCATCTCCTTCGCAGGAACGAAGGACAAGTACGCCCTGACGGCCCAGTGGATCTCCCTCTGGAGGGTCAAATGGAGTGAACTGAGCTCCCTGAGCATCAAGGATGCTGCATTCCACAGCCCCATTTACAGAAAGAGGAAGCTAAGGAGGGGAGACCTCTTCGGTAATTGGTTTCAGGTGAGGATACGTGGATGTACTCCCGGGGAGGTGCCGGAACTCTTCCTCAACTACTTCGGACACCAGCGCTTTGGATCCTATCGCTTTGTCTCCCATCTAATAGGGAAAGAACTCCTCAGGGAGAACTACGAGGGGGCCCTCTGGACCTACCTCACGCACACGTCCCCCTGGGAGCCCGAGGAGACTAGGGCCGCCCGCGAAAGACTAAAGAAAGAAAGAGACCTCCGGGCGGCCCTCGAGTACTTCCCCGCCCGCCTGAGAAAGGAAGGGGCCCTCATTCAAAGGTACTTGGAGACCGGTGACCCACGGAGGGCCATGTTTTCCCTTCCCAAGAACCTCATTTCTCTTTTCCTCCACGCCTACCAGTCCTTTCTCTTCAATAAAATGCTTTCCCGGCGCGTGGACGAAGAGGTACCGGATCTCGGGGAGACGGGCATCGTTCCGGGTTACCTCTCCCGCTTCTCGGAGGGCCTTCAGGGGAAGGTGGAGAGGGAGGTCTTGGACGAGGAAGGGGTGGACCTCTCCCTCTTCAAACGGTGGAAGCGCTTCGGGACGCAGGGGGATAGGAGGAAGCTCATAGAGAGGGTTCGGAACCTCTCCCAGAGGGGAAGCACCTTGAGCTTCTTCTTGGAGAAGGGCACCTACGCCACGTCCTACCTCCGGGAGATACTCAAGCCGGAGTCGCCCGTGGGCTTCGTATTCAGCCGGAGGAAGGTCTCGGAGAGGCGAGAATAGACGTGAGTGCGTCGAGGAGCTGCTTGAGCTTGCCCGTGGGCTTGAGGGCGTGCTTCAGGACGTCGTCGATGCGCTTGGCGTAGACGATCTTCAGGGAGCGCTTCACGTGCTCGGGCACGTTCACGTCGTCCCTGTTGGCGTAGGGGATGATGACCTTCTTGAGGCCAGCGTCGTAGGCGGCCATAATCTTTGCAGATACACCTCCGACGGGGAGCACCTCCCCCTTGACGGAGAGGGAGCCCGTCATGCCCACCGACTGGTCCACGGGGATGTTCTCCAGGGCCGATATGATGGCCGTGGCCACGGAGACGCTGGCCGAGTCCCCCTCTACCCCCTGATAGGTTTGCAGGAACTGGACGTGGATGTCGTAGTCCTTGAGGTCCTTCTTGGTGAGCTTCTTGACGATGGCCGAGACGTTCATGACGGCCTCCCTCGCTATGCGCCTGAGGCCGCCCGTGGCAATGATGCGGCCCCCTTCCCGGGACTGGGCAGGCGTCACCTCAGCCTCTATGGGTATGACCACGCCCTTGTTGGACTCCCCGAGGACGGCCAGGGCGTTGACACGGCCCACCACGTAGCCCTCGTTGAGGACCACCGAGTACTCCTTCTGGTGCTCTGCAATGCGCTCGGCGATCTGGTCCTCCAGGGGCTTAGCTATTTTTATGGCCTCCTCCACGTCCTCCGGGAGCACGTAGCGGTGTCCCTTCTCCACGGCGATGTCGCCGGCGGCCCTCACGATGCCGCCCAGCTCCCTCAGTCTGAGTGTCAGTTTACCCTTCTTGCCGGCCATGCGCCGGGCCTCCCGGATGATGAGCTCCACCGCCTCCCGGGTGAAGTGGGGAATCTTGCCGTCCTTCCTCACTTCCTGGGCCACAAAGCGGGCGATCTTCATGCGGTTCTCGGGCGTGTCGTCCATGTACTCGTCCATGTAGACCTCGTAGCCGTAGCCCTTGATCCTGGACCTCAGGGCCGGGTGCATCTTCTTGATGTCCTCCAGGTTTCCGGCTACGATGAGGACGAAGTCCGAGGGGACGGGCTCTGTCTTGACCATGGCGCCAGCGGAGCGCTCGCTCTGCCCCCTTATGGGATACTTCTTCTCCTGAATGGCCGTGAGGAGTTCCTGCTGAACGTGGTAGGGTATGGTGCCGATCTCGTCGATGAAGAGGACCCCCCTGTGGGCCCTGTGTATGGCGCCGGGCTCCACCCTGAGGTGGGCCGGGGTCCCAAGACCGCCGCTCTGGAAGGGATCGTGCCTGACGTCGCCGAGCATGGCCCCGGCCCGGGCCCCCGTGGCGTCCACGAAGGGGGCGCTCTTCCGGCCGGAGTTGTCCACCAGCAGCTTTGGCACCTCGTACTCCGGGTTGAAGCGGGTGTTGTAGGTGAAGAGGAGGGCGGCGGTGAAGAGGGAGGCCACCACCAGGTAACCCACGTAGACGATGTCCGAGATCTCGCCGCTCTGCCAGAGCCACGTCACGAAGAGGAAGACGAAGAGGGAGAAGATGAAGACGGTGAGGCCTCTTCCCTTCACCCGCTGGAGGGCCTCGAGCTTGGCCCTCTCGACAATCTTCCTTCCCTCGCCAGCGGGGACAGTTCTCACCAGGGGCGTGTTCTCGTCCTTCGGGTTGGGATAGATAAGTATGTCCTCCAGGTCTTTGGCAGGGAGGAGCTCGGCCACGGCCTGTGCAAGCATGGACTTGCCCGTGCCGGGCGGTCCCACCAGCAGGACGTGGCGCCTCTGCTTCACCGCCCTCTTGACGGCACTCACGGCTCTCTCCTGGCCCACCACTTGGTCTATGAGCTTCTCGGGGACCTGGATCTCCTCGGTGGTCTCGAAGGGCAGCTCCTCCATCAAGACTAAAGGGGGTGGGGAACGTTAAAAATAGTGGTGAAGACGGGGATCGAACTGCTGAGGAAAGGGTCCCTGCCCCAGCTCGAACTCCTTGGCATAGCCTCCAGGCTGGGAAGGAAGTTCCGCAGGAGAGACAGCTACTTCTACACGGTGGAGGGGGACCCGTGGCGCTTCTACCACATGGCACTGGCCCGGGCCGTGGGCCGCTACTGGTTTTCCTTCAGAAAAGACAGCGAGATACCGGAAAGGGTGAAGGAGCTCCGCAGGTACGTGATGAAGTTCCCCTCCTTTGGGGTCTTTGGAAAGAAGAGGAAAGAGCTGGGCTGGTGGCTGGAGGGGAGAGTTAATCTGAGGGATCCTGCCCAGAGGATCTACGTCTACGGGGGGAAGAGGTATCACGTGCTCTCGGACGTGAAGTTCATAAAGGGGAAAGACTTCGCCGTGAGAGACGCCAGAAACAGGCCCTTCTTCCACCCGTCGGCCATGAATGCCCGGGATGCTCGCTTCCTCGTGAACGTGGCCGGCGTGATGCCCGGTGACCGGGTCCTGGACCCCTTCTGCGGCACCGGCGGCATACTCGTGGAGGCCGGCCTGCTGGGCGCGAACGTGATGGGCGTGGACATAGATCCACGCATGGCGGAGGGTTGCAGGCGAAACCTCCTTCACTACGGAGTGAGAGGGACCGTCGTTGTTGACGACGCCCGGAGGGTAGACGTGGAGGCCGACGTGGTGGTCACGGACCCACCCTACGGCAGATCCTCGAAAACGCCCGACCGGGATATCAAAAAGCTATATCTGGATGTCTTCGAGAGGATACACAGTATCGTGAGGGAGCGTTTCGTGGTGGTGCTCCCCTTCGAGGGGGAGGGTCTTTTAGAGAGAGCGGGCTTTGAGGTTATGGGGAGGGGGCGCTGGTTCGTCCACTCCTCCCTCACCAGGAGGGTGTACCTATGCAGCCCCTGAGGATCACGTTTCTCGGTACCTCCGGATCCGTTCCCACGAAGGAAAGGGGACTGCCAGCGCTTTACTTGGAATACGAGGGTCGGAGGTTCCTATTTGATGTAGGGGAGGGCACCCAGAGGCAGCTACTTCTGGCCGGGAAGTCCCCCACGTCCATTGACGCCATCTTCATCACCCACTTTCACGGGGACCACGTCTTCGGACTGCCGGGGCTGCTCCACTCCATGCAGCTCAACGACAGGAAGAAGCCCCTCTACATCTTCGCCCCCAAGTCCACCATCCACCGCATCCGCTGGCTCGTCCACGCCATCCCCTTTTCCCCTTCCTTCCCCGTCATCTGGAAGCCCGTGGAAGGGAATTCGATCCTCTGGGACGAGAAACTCTTCTACATCGAGTCCGTTCCACTGAAACACTCCACGGAGGTCTACGGATACGTCTTCCGGGAGAAGGACAGGAGGAAGCTGAAGAAGGAGGAGCTGGACCGCATAGGAGTGAAGGACTGGAGGATATATAGAAAGCTGAAGGCCGGGGAGAGCGTGCTCTGGGAGGGAAGGGAACTGAAACCCGAGGACTTCACCTACGTGGTGAAGGGGAGGAGCGTGGGCTACTTCGTGGACACGGTGCCCGTGGAGCTCCCCCCGGTGGACTACGTCATCCACGACGCCACCTTCCTGTCCAACGAGGAGAAGAAGGCCCGCGAAACGCTGCACAGCACCGTGAGGGAGGCCGCAGAGGTGGCAAAGAAACTCGGGGCCAAGAAGCTCTTTCTCTTCCACATATCGCCCCGCTACAGGGAGGAAGAGGAGCTCCTCCGGGAGGCCCGGGAAGTGTTCGAAAACGTGGAAGTGGCCAAGGACCTCCAGACGGTAGAGTTATTATGAACTAAGGGTCATATTCTTCCGTGAGACATTTACTCTTGCTGATGCTCCTGCCCCTGGCCTGGGCCCTCAGCCCCGTGGAGGTGAGCATAGAGGCCACCATGACGGTAGACCAGCCCGTGGCCTTCACGGAGCTCTACGTGTTTTCCCCCGACCTCGACCAGAACCTCTCCCAGATAGCTTCCCAGATAGGTTTTAGGTACGGCCTGTGGAAGGCGCAGGTGGAGGGCCTCTCTGTGCACGGGTGCTCGGAGGAACTGGCCCGGGAGGTGTCCATCGTCCTCAAGGACGTCAACGGATATCCGGCCCTCTTGCTCACTTACCTCTGCCCCCCTCCGAGAAAAGTGGGCGAGGATGTGTTCACGGCCACCTACCGCTACGATCGATTCAGCTTTCCCGTGATGGGGGGCTTCATGGTGCTCCCCCAGGGATACCAGCTCTCCGTGAAGCTCCCCTACAGGGCCGAGCTCGTGGAGGCCACCCCCACGCCCACGGAGGCCGGGGACTCCGTCCTCTGGGTGGGTCCCCTCAGCACCGCCACCCGCTTCTCCGTCACTTACAAGGTACCCAAGGTCTACACGGTTCCCTCGGTGTCCAAGGAGATAAGCAATTTTATTATTGATCCGCGGGTGCTCTTCACCCTCGTAGCGCTGGGCGTCATCCTCTACGCCGCCAAGGACAAGCTAAAGGAGAAGATCGTTCAGTGGGTGTCCTCCGTTTCCGACATCGAGAAGGACTGACGCCTGAGGGGAACCCCACAGTCTGGACAGCTTTTCACCGGCTTTCTGAACACCCTCCCGCAGGAAGGACAGATCCAGCGGTAGCGAAGCAACCTCCTCACGCGGCCGAAGCCCGTGTCGAGGACCTCCACGCCCATCTGGAGGGCCACGTTCTGGAGGTGGTAGTCGTCGGTTACCAGGGGGAGTTTCTTTTGCAGCGCCAGGGCGAGGACCGACACGTCAGCCTCACTGAGCCTCCACTCCCCCACCTCCCTTAAAAATCGCCGCACCCGCTTCACGAAGTAAGGGAGGGGCTCCTCCACCGCCACACTTTCCTTGATGCCCTCCCAGTAGGCCTCCGCCTCCACGCTCTTCAGCTCCGAGAGAACCTGCGGAGTAGTATAACCCTTGAGGATTCCCTTGCCGTGGATGAAGGCCGACGCGTCCAGGACGTACACAAAAAGAAAGAGAAGGAAAGTTTATTTGAAGAGCTTCTTCAGCTTGGCCTTGTGCTTCTCGATGATCTCCTTGGCCGTCTCCTGGCCTCCCAGTCCGATGGCTATGCCGACGCCGAGGCCGAAGGCGATGACCAGCGCCGTTATCAAGAGCTCCACGACCCTGTTGAGGAAGTTGACGCCCGTGAAGCCGATGATCTGCAGGGCCGTCACTGCAGAGATGTAGAGTATCACTGCCTTCACCAGCAGCACCGTGAAGTTGCCCCCTGCGACGCCGGCTTCCCTGAGCTTCTCGCCCACGTAGTGGGCGAGTATGGCACCGGCGGAGAAGTATATGATGGCGATGGCCAGCAGCGTGAAGGCGTTGAGCAGCGTGCTGAAGAAGTACGTCACTGTCATGAGGTTGAGCACTGCCGCTGCCTGGGCCAGGAACACCAGGAAGACCCACCACTTGGCCAGCTCCTTGAGTATCGTCTCGAACTCTATGCCCAGCACTGCCCTCTCGTAGCCCGTGGCCTCCATGTAGTCTCTGATGCCGAAGTAGCGGTAGGCCTTCACCACCAGGCGCTCGACGATGGTGGCTATGATGTAACCCACCACGGCAATGATGAAGGCCCAGATGCCTGCCAGTAGCCCTTCCTGCAGCTTGTAAAGGATGACCTCCGTGCTCACCATGGTATCACCGTTCTATGGAAAGGGCTTCAAGGTTTATAAGTCCTCCGGCCCACTCATACACCCAAGCCAAGGTTAAAAACACTTATCCCTCCAAAACCTTAGTCGGTCGGTGAAGGACTATGCCCAGGAGAACTGCACCGAGGCGGGGCTCCCTTGGCTTCTACCCGAGAAAGCGAGCCAAGAGAGTTACGCCCCGCTTCAGGCGCTGGCCACAGGTGGAAGAGGTCATCCCCCTGGGCTTCTTTGGCTACAAGGCCGGCATGACCCACCTCTTCTACGTGGACGCCCGGAAACGAACCCCCACCTCCGGCAGGGAGGTCTTCACCCCTGTAACGGTCATCGAGACGCCTCCCCTCTTCGTTTATGGTATTAGATTTTACACGGTGGATCACTTCGGCAGGAAGCGTACCCTCACGGAGGTCTGGGCCGAGAAGCTGCCCAAGCACCTCCAGCGAAAGATCACCCTCCCCGAGAAGGTGGAGCACAGCGTCGAGAACATACCCTTGGACAAGGTCGTGGACGTGAGGCTTCTGGTTTCCACCCAGCCCTGGCTCATCAAGCTCAAGAAGACCCCCGACGTCGGGGAGATAGCCATCGGTGGAAAGACGATGGATGAAAAGCTGAACTACGCCAAGGAGAAGCTGGGCAAGGAAATAAGGATCTCCGAGGTCTTCAAGGAGGGCGAGTGGATAGACGTGAAGGCCGTCACCAAGGGTAAGGGCTTCCAGGGCGTGGTGAAGCGCTTCGGCGTCTTCGACTTCGGCCACAAGAAGGAGAAGACCAAGAGGGGCGTGGGATCCATCGGTCCCTGGCACCCGGCCAAGGTCATGTGGACGGTGCCCAGGCCCGGTCAGATGGGCTTCCACACGAGGACCGAGTACAACAAGTACATATTTATCGTTTCCAACGGCGAGGAAAGGCCCATCACCCCCAAGGGCGGCTTCCTCCACTACGGAGAGGTGAAGGGTGACTACATCGTGGTGAAGGGCTCTGTTCCCGGGCCCGCCAAGAGGATCGTCGGTCTCAGGAAGGCCATAAGGCCACCAAGGAGGACCCCCGAAATCGGTGGCATCACCTACATATCCCTCTCCTCCAAGCAGGGTGCATAGCCATGAAGGCGCCGCTCTACTCCATCGAGGGCATTATCGTGGGGGAGTTGGAGCTCCCCGAAGTGTTCAAGGAAGAGATCAGACCGGACCTCATCAAGCGAGCCGTTCTCTCCATAATCTCTGCCCGCAGGCAACCCTATGGCGCCATGAAGGGCGCTGGCAGGCAGTTCACCGCCGAGTACATCGGCATGAGGAGGTTGCCTCCCTGGAGGAGGACCATAAACGTGGGCAGGGCGAGACTTCCCCGCACCAAGGACAGGGGCGAGATACTCTTCGGCAGGGTGGCCAACGTCCCCCAGGCAGTCGGGGGTCCAAGGGCGCACCCGCCCAAGGTGGAGAAGGTCTGGCTGGAGAAAATCAACAAGAAGGAAAAAAGGAAGGCCACCAGGAGCGCCATAGCGGCCACGGCGGTTCCCGACCTCGTGAAGATGAGGGGTCATGTGGTGGAGGACGTCAAGCACATCCCCCTCGTTGTGGAGGACCGCCTCGAGGAAATCTCCTCCACCAAGGAGCTCAAGGAAGTGCTCAAGAAGCTGGGTGTCTGGAAGGACGTGGAGAGGGCCATAGAGGGGACGAGGAGGAGGGCCGGCAAGGGCAAGAGGAGGGGAAGGGCTAAAAAGGTTCCCAAGAGCGTGTTGATAGTAGTCGGCGAAAACCGTGGTATATACAAGGCCGCCCGGAACCTGCCGGGCGTGGACGTGGTGGAGGTTCGTAACCTCAACGCCGAGCTCCTGGCCCCCGGTGCCAGGATGGGCAGGCTCACCATCTGGACCAAGTCAGCCATCGAGTACCTGGAGGGTAAGAAATGACGGTGATCCTCTACCCCCTGATCTCTGAGAAGGCGGTGCAGCTCATCAACACAAGGAACACCATAGTATTCATAGTGGAGAGAAAGGCCACCAAGAGCCAGATCAGGAGGGAGGTGGAGGAACTCTACAACGTGAAGGTGAAGAAGGTCAACACGCTCATCACCCCCGACGGAAGGAAGAAGGCATATGTAAAGCTTTCGGATGAATATGATGCTACTGAGCTGGCCGCCAAGCTGGGCGTGATATAATGGGTAAGCGCATAAGAGTACAGAGGTTGGGGAGGGGAAGCCCCTCCTTCAGGAGGCCGGACCACCGGAGGAAGGTGGCAAAGGTAGCCTATCCTCCCCTCAGCGACGAGCTCCTGAGGGGTCAGGTCACCGACCTCTTCCACGACGTGGGAAGGAGCTATCCCGTGGCGGAGATCACCCTCGAGGACGGCCGCGTCTTCTACGTGCCCGCCGCCGAGGGCATCATGCTCAACGACTGGATAGAGATAGGGCCGGGGGCCTCCCTGGCAGTGGGCAACATCGTGCCCCTCGGCGAGCTGGAAGAGGGATCCCCGGTCTTTAACATCGAGGGGACCCCCGGCGACGGGGGCAAGTACGTGAGGTCCGCCGGGGCCTACGCCGTCATCAAGACCAAGTCCGGCGGCAAGGTCTACGTGGAGCTCCCCTCCGGAAAGGTGAGGATATTTGACGAGAAGTGCAGGGCCACCGTGGGCAACGTGGCCGGCGGAGGGCGCCACGACAAGCCCTTCGTGAAGGCCGGCAAGAAGTACCACGCCATGAGGGCCATGAACAAGATGTGGCCCAAGGTCAGGGGCGTGGCCATGAACGTGGTGGACCACCCCCACGGTGGCAAGGAGCACCACCCGCCCGGTCCCACCACGGTTGCCCGGAACACGCCACCCGGTAGGAAGGTCGGTCACATAGCCGCCCGTAGAACCGGTAGGAGGAAGAGATGATGCCCAGGACCTTCAGCTACAGGGGTTACAGCCTCGACGAGATCCGCTCCATGGACCTAAAGCAGTTTGCCGAGATCGCGCCCGCCCGCATCCGCAGGAGCATACTCAGGTTGCTCAACGGCAAGAGGGTTGAACCCGAGGAGAAGCGCCTCCTCGAAAGGATAGAGGAGGCCCGGAGGCTCGTGGACGAGGGGAAGAGGCAACCGCGGATAAGGACCCATTGCCGGGACTTCCCCATCATCCCCCAGATGATAGGCCTCACCATAGAGGTCTACAACGGCAAGGAGTTCATCCCCGTTCACGTCAGGCCCGAGATGCTGGGTCACTACCTGGGCGAGTTCGCCCTCACCCGGAAGCCTGTTGAGCATGGTGAGAGGGGCCTCGGAGCCACCAGGTCCAAGGCAGCGCCCAAGAAGTGAGGTGGTTGAATGGTGAAGAAGCGCTACACGGCGGAGTTCGAGGGGAAGGTGGCCAGAGGCATGCTGGTGAACGCGCCCATCTCCACCAAGTGGGCCCGGGAAGTGGCCGTCACCATCAAGGGGATGAGCATTCCCGAGGCCAAGGACTTCCTCAACAGGGTGTTGAAGCACCAGGACTGGATCCCCCTCAGGAGGTACAACAAGAAGGTGGCCCACAGGAAGGGCGTGAAGGCGGGGATCAAGTCGGGCAGGTTCCTGGACAAGACGGTGAAGTACTTCCTCAGGCTCATCCGGAACGTGGAGGCCAACGCCGAGGCCCAGGGGATTGACAGCTCCCGGGCTAGGATCGTCCACGTCTGGGTAGGGAAAGGATTCCGAAGGTGGAAGAGGCAGCCCAAGGGGCGCTTCCGCCTCAGGAGGGCCAAGTCCACCCACGTGGAGATGGTGGTGAAAGAATGATCGAGAGGGACTTCGTCTCGGACGCCAAGGTCATCCTCTTCATAAAGGAGTACCTGAGGAAGCGGCTGAGGGACGCCCTGATATCCAAAATAGAGGTCATAAAGACGCCCCTCATCACGAGGATCGTCATCTACGCCGCCAAACCCGGCCTCGTCATCGGCAAGAAGGGTGCCCGCATCAAGGAGGTCACGGAGGAGATCAAGAAGAAGTTTAACCTCAACAACCCCCAGATCGAGGTCGTCCCCGTGGAGAACCCCATCCTCGACGCACAGGTACAGGCGGAGCGCATCGCCTTGGCCATCGAGCGAGGCATGGCCTGGAGGCCCCTCCTCAACTCCACCCTTAGGAGGATTATGGAGGCTGGGGCCCAGGGTGCCGAATTGGTAGTGAAGGGCAAGCTGGGTGCCAGGAACGCCCGGGCCCAGAAGGGCAGGGTCTACGCGGGCTACATGAAGAAGGTGGGAGACCCTGCCAAGCTCG
>JAADDC010000060.1 GCA_013154145.1 Candidatus Iainarchaeum sp.
GCCTACGACCAGCTGAAGCAGTTATCAGAAAGGATTGGCGTGGAGTTCCTGGGAGCCAGGGAAGGGGAAGATCCCGTGGAGGTGGCCCGGAAGGCGCTGGAAAAGAGGGCCGACGTCTACATCTTTGACACCGCCGGCAGGAGTGCCCTGGATCCGGAGCTGATCGAAGAGCTGAAGAGGATCAAGGAGGCGGTCATACCCGAGAAGACGCTCCTGGTGATACCGGCGGACATGGGGCAGGTGGCCGGCAGGGAGGCCAGGGAATTTGCCCGGGAGATCGGCATTGACGGCGTGATCATAAGCAAGCTGGACGGCAGCGGCAAGGGCGGAGGGGCCCTGAGTGCTTGTAAGGAAGCAGGGGTACCCGTTTACTTCGTGGGAACCGGGGAGGGCGTGGACGACCTGGAGGAGTTCGACGCCGAGCGCTTCGTGGCGAGGCTGCTGGGCGTGCCGGACTTTAAGGCCCTCATGGAGAGGTTCAGGGGAAAGGAAGAGGAGCTGGAAGAAATATTGAAGGGGAAGTACGACATCAACGCCTTCTACAAGCAGCTGAAGGCCTTCAACGAGATGGGGCCCCTGGACAAGGTCCTCCAGATGCTGGGGATTTCCTCTCTCCCCGACGAGATGATGGAGGTGGCCCGTAAGAAGTTCAAGAAGTACGACGCCATCTACAAGTCCATGACGAAGCAGGAGCGGGCCCACCCGGAGATACTCAACGAGAGCAGGATGAGGAGGATTGCCCGGGGCTCGGGGACGTCCATAGAGGACGTCCGAAGCTTTCTGAAAGACTACAAGAGGGCCAAGAAGATGTTCGAGAGACTGAAGAAGGCGCGGAACGTGGAGAAGCTTCTCAGGAGGCTGAGGATGTGAGGGTGTTTCACCTTCTAACCGAGGGGATGGTCCCCTTTAACCCCAGGAACCTGACGGAGGGGAGGATGGACGAGGTGGCACGTTTTATACATAACGCCCTCTTCCTCTCCCACGACCTCAGGAGAGACGTCATCGCCCGGGTCACCCTCTTCAGGGGGGAGCTGGCCCCCCTCACCGTCAGCGTCGACGGAAGCAGGGTGAAGGGATTGCACCCCGACGAGAGGAGCATAGGGGGGTTCCTGAGCGCGGCCATAAGGGCCTTCGTGGAGGGAAGATCGCTTCCGCCGGGCGTGAGCATCGAGAGGGGGTTTGAGGTCCGGCCGGGCGTGGTCCTCGACGAGGGAGGGGAGAGAAAGAACCCGAGGGCTAATTACTTCTACGTGGGCGGGCCCAAGGGCTTCCCCGTGGAGCTGGAGCTCCCGAAGATCAGCGTGGGTGGAAAGGTTTACACGGCGTCCCAGACGGTCTGCATCGTGAACTACCTCCTGGACGTGGGAGAATGGACCCTCGAATGAAGGAACTGAAGGAACTGGCGGAGGAGTATCCCATCTGCGACGAGTGCATAGGGAGGATGTTCCCCTACGTGGAGGGGAAAAATAACAGGGAGCGGGGAAGATTGGTGAGGGAGCTCTTGGGGCTCCCGGAGGCGAAGGAGTGCTACTTCTGTCGAGGCATATTCCAGAGGCTGGACGAGATAGCCAAGAAGCTGGATCCACATCCCTACGAGTTCAGGACCTTCGTCCTGGGGACCGTGCTCGACGAGGAGTTAAGAAAGAGGGAGGAGATGCTCCTGGAAAAAATAGGGGTGGTTGAGGGTGTAGAGAGCCTGAAGAAGAACATCAACAGGGAGCTGGGGAAGAAGATCAAGGAGGTGCACGGGAAGGAGTACGATCCAAAGAGGCCCGACGCGGAGATCATTTTCTACACGGAGGGGGAGCGATTCTCCGTCCATCCCCGGCCCCTCTACTTCTACGGGCGGTACAGGAAGCTGGCCCCCATGCCCCAGTCCAAGTGGCCCTGTCGCTACTGCGGCGGCAGGGGATGTGAGAAGTGTGATTATACGGGGAGGCAGTGGAAGGAGACTGTGGAGTACTACGTGGCGGACGTTCTGCTTCCCCTGACCCTCGGAAAGGATAGCAAGCTCCACGCCGCCGGCAGGGAAGACATAGACGCCCGGATGCTGGGCGACGGCCGCCCCTTTGTGATAGAGATACGGGAGCCCCGCAGGAGGAACATAGACTTGGAGAAGGCCCTCAGGGAGATCAACGCCCACGGGGAGGGAAAGGTAGAAGTGTTATGCCTGAAGCCCTCTTCCAAGGAGGAGGCCCGGGAGCTCAAGTCAGGGAACTTCCCCAAGGTATACAGGGCCGTGGTGAGGTGCCGGGGAGGGATTGAAGAGGCGGAGCTGGAGAAGTTGAAGGAGCTGGAAGGAAAGGTGATAGAGCAGAGGACGCCCGAGAGGGTGAAGCACCGCAGGGCAGACAAGTTGAGAAAGCGCCGGGTGATATCGATCTCCTGGAAAAGGCGGGACAGGCACAGCTTCGAGCTCGTGGTGGAGGCCGAGCACGGCCTCTACATAAAGGAGCTCGTCTCGGGGGACGAGGGGAGAACGAAGCCGTCGGTGAGCGAAATCCTGGGCAAGGAATGCTTCGTGGAGCGGCTGGACATACTTCAGGTAAAGGGTGGGAGACCGTGTACTGGCTGATCACGCCCCTCGTGGCAGCCCTCTGGGACGCCAGAACCGGAGAAATTCCCGACTTCATAACCATCCCCGGGATCGTCGTCTCCTTCATCTACTCCCTCCTCCTCTCACCCCTCCAAGCCCTTAACATGCTACTCTTCGGCGTCGGAGGGTACCTGATGTACCGCTACGGGATGGTGGGAGGCGGCGACGTCCTCCTCCTTCTTGCCATCTCGGCCTTCCTCCCGGAGATACCCCTCGTCCAGTTCTACGTGCTCTTCGCCGCAATGGCCCTCACCACCGCCGCCTACGGACTGTATCTAAGAGCAAGGGAGAGGCCGCTGCTCTTGTTACCCGTTCTCGTCCTGCCGCCGCTGCTCTCCCTCCTCTACGGAACCATCCTGATGGCGACGATCCCCCGCTCCCGCTTCGTGAGGGAAATCCCCCTTGAGGAACTCAGGGAGGAGGACATACTGGCGGAGCCCGTGGAGGGCTTCCCCAAGAAGGTCATAGAGAGGGGTGACGTGGAAAGGTTGAGAAAGCTTGGCATCGAGAGGATGAAAATACTAACGAACCTGCCGAGAATGGGTCCCTTCCTCTTCCTTGTTCTCCTTTTGATGGAGGTGCGGCCGGATCCGTCCCTCTTATTCACCTCGCCGGTTCAAGCCCTATTCCTTTTATTCTAATAACACTGGGCTTGCCGAGGCCCCCGTCAATCTCGTACTCGATGCCCAGGATCTTCTGGGCGACGGCGAGGTTCGTGAGGGCGTGGAGAGTGAGTTCTGATGTCTTGTAGATGGACTCGCCGTCGGCCACCGCCAGGAAGGGTATCACCTGGTCGCCCATGTGGCGGTCCAGGGGGGCCAGGCTGTCCAGCTCCCGGAGCAGGTAGTTGGCGGCCCTCTTGCCCACCACCTCAGGGGGAGTGCCCTTTCCTCCTATGGAGGAGGAGCCCACGTAGGCCTCATTGAGCCAGAGGGTGATGGAGCTCCCCGGGGAGAGCACCTCCGAGCGAGATCGGTGCTCGATGGAGATGTCCGCGTCGAGGCCGCTCCGCTGCAATACCTTCTTGGCGGACCTTGCCTGGCGCTCCGCCACCTCCCTGGGGAGTCCGCCAGCCACGGAGTTGCCCGAAACGCTGATGTCCCGGGGTAGCTCCAGGAAGCGGAGGGGCTTCAGGGGGCGCTCCAGCGGCCTCACTTCCAGGAGTATGGCGCCGCCGCCGGCGGGGTAGAAGCCCCTCCTTAGGAGGGAAACGTTCACGTTGCCGCCGACGTCCCTCACGAAGCGAAGGAATACGTTCTTCATGTAGTCGAAGGTGGGGGCCATCTCCACGTCCGTTCCCCCGATGATCTTCACCCTCGAGGGCTCGGGGGCGAAGAGCAGGGGGAGGAGTATGGTCTGGACCACGAGGGTGACGGCACCGGCGGTGCCGATGTTGGCCGTGAGCGTTATGCCCCTGAGCTTTCCGGGGAAGAAGGAAACCTTGAGGGAGTCCAGGCGGGCGCCCTCGCTCTTGCCGCCGCTGATCTTCTCCATGAGCTGGAGGCCCAGGAGATGTTGAGGTCTCAGGCCGGGCTTGGCCCGCTTTTTCCGGATGTTAAAAATCTTGATGGGCTTGCCGGAGAGGGCCGAAAGGGCCAGGGCGGTCCTCAGTATCTGGCCGCCGCCCTCACCGAAGGACCCGTCAATCTCTATCACAAAGATAGATGAGGGGATGGCGTTTTATTGCCTCGCCCCGTGTATGGCCTTGGCGAAGCGGGAGACCACAGCTTTGATGTCCTCCACTTCCTCCACGATGGTGCCCGTCACGATGGCGTCGGCGCCGTGCTTGATCTTCTCCACGGCCACCTCCGGGCTGCGGATGCCGCCCCCCACGATGACCCGGGGAAAGGAGCCGATGGCCCGCCGGACGGCCGCCACGATGCCGTTGTCCACGGGGTAGGAAGCCCCCGAGCCGGCCTCCAGGTATATCATCCTGTAGCCGATGAACTTGGCCGCCAGGGCGTAGGCGGCGGCCAGCGACGGTTTTCGGCGGGGCAGGGGCCTCGCGTCGCCCACCCAGCCGGCCGCCGTTTCCTGCCCGGGCTCTGTGATGAGGTAAGCCGTGGGGATGACCTCCAGGCCGTAGCGGAGGAGTATGGGGGCTGCCAGCGCCTGCACGCCCGAGATGTAGTAGGGATTCCGGGAGTTTAGGAGGGAGAGGTAGAGGATGGCGTCGGCGTACTTGGATATGCCCGAGATGTCGCCGGGGAAGAGTATGACGGGGACACTCACGCTCTCCTTGATGGCCTTAACCGTGAAGTCGAGTATTTCTCCCTGGACGCCCACGGTGCCACCCACGAGGATGGCGTCGGCGCCGCCGGCCTCGGCCTCCCTGGCCACCCGCGGGGCCTCGTCAAAGCCCGTCTCGTCGGGATCGATGAGAACGAAGTAGAGGGGATGTTTTTCCAGCCGTTCTTCCAGGTATTCCCAGACGCTCATATGAGTTCCACCTCTTGAAGGATCTTGTAAACCTCGTGCCTGTTGAGCTTCTTCTCGTGTAATATGGTGTGACGTCTTCTTAAATGGGGGGCCAGCAGCACCGCGTCCACGAAGAGGTCTGGGTCTATGCCCGCCTCCCTCAGCGTCGTGGGGAAGTTCGCTTCATCCAGGACGCCCCTCACCCATCGCCAGTTCCGCCCCTGGAGATAGGAGGTAAACACGGTAGCGATGCCCGTTTGGATGCCGTGGGGGACGAGCTCCCTCCCCTCCCGGAGGTGGAGGATGTCGAGGGCGTGGGAGATGAGGTGCTCGGAGCCGGAGGCCGGCCGGGAGGAACGCTGGATGCCTATGAGGCCGCCCGAGAGGATGAGAGACTCCAGGAGCACGTGGACGCCCTCGGGGGTGAAGAGGTAAGTCCGGGCAGAGGTGGCGTGTTCGATGGCGAAGTGGCCCAGCCGGGAGGTCAGGTAACCGTAATATTCGCCGGTTCGCACGTGGCCCAGCCACCAGTCGTAGAGGGAGGAATATTTAGCTATCACGTCCCCGTAGCCCGAGAGTATGTACTTCTTTGGAGCGGAGGAGAGTACCTCCTCGTCCATGAGGATGAAGAGGGGCGGGCGGTGTATGAGGGAGATGCGGCCAGAGGAGGAGAAGAGGGACACGGAAGGGGAGGAGATGCCGTCGGAGGAGGGGAGCGTCGGGACGAGAACGTAGGGCCTTCCGCTCTTCAAGGAGAGGTACTTGGCGCTGTCAAGGTTCTTTCCCCCTCCGATGCCCACGATGACGTCGTGGCCGTCGACGTCCACCCCGTCAAGGAACTCCTTGGACGGGCGCTCCACCAAGAGCTTGTCCCCCTCTGCGAAGCGCGACGTGTACTTCCCCACCACGAAGAGGGGGTCCTTGAAACCCCGGGACTGGAGGGCTTCGCCGAGCTCCCTGAGGACGCCCCGGCCCACGATGACCTGCTGGGGCAACTCCATGACGAAGGGGTCCCGCTTCACGCCCCTCCTAAGCGGGGAAAAGGTATAAATTGCCGCCGGGATGTCTTTCGGCGATCACCTAAAAGAGGTCCAGGATGCTCCTCTGGACCTCCCGCCGCCCCAGCCGCTTCTTGAAGATCTTCAGGTAACGGACCACGTGCTCGTTCCTGGAGAAACGCTCTATGAGGTCGTCTATGTCTGGAACTTCTCTTCCCTCCTCGAGGACCACCTCTCCGCCGCAGCGGGGACAGCTGTTCAGCGGCTTGCGGTGGTAAAGTGCCCCACAGCCCTTGCAGCGGTATCTCAGGGGCTTCCGGAGGGCGGCCTCCATTTTTCTCAATGTGGGGAAGAGCAGGGGAACCGCCAGGGAGGGATCCCCTCCAACGAGCTCCACCACCTCATTGTATAACTCTACCAGCCGCTCGGGCTTCAGCTCGCTCTCGAAGAGGGAGCGCTCGCCGCTGAACTCCACAGGGATGGGTTCCCCCTCTCCCTCGTAGACGTACACCCTTTCGATATTCCCGTTGAGGATCACATCCTCCAGGACGGCCAGGTGAACCCGCTTGCTCGGCAGTACAGAAAAAAGGCCGTGCCTGACGGTGAAGCGGCTCCCAATGCCGTCCACCGTTATCAAAAAAGGCTTGTCCCCGGAGAAGAGGAGGAGCTTTGCCCCCTTCAGCTCTTCCCTCCTCTCGGGCACCTTCAACTCCTCTCCGAAAACCTCCGAGGCCACGAGCTTCACGAAGCGGTAGATGCGGAGTAAGGGGTCCACCAGCTTCGAGGGGACGAGGGTTTGGTCGCCGGGGAAGGCCACCACGTCGAGAGCTATATGGCCCCCTTCGCTGAGCTCCAGGTTCGTCTTTTTCCGGAAGTACATCTTCAGGGGGTGCTCAGGAACGCCGTCCCTCACGCTTATCTCTCCCACCCGCCCGTATCGCTTCTCGTAGAGGGGGAAGAGCTCCGAGGGATCGAAGACCGATGAGGAGAGGAGGTCGTAGCCGTCCCGGGGGCACTTGCCGCCCTCTTTGTATACGTTTCCACAGAAGGGGCAGATGAAGCCGGGCTCTGTGGGACGGTCACAGCGCGGACAGCGCCTCAGGGGGGAGGCGTGGTTCTCGGGACAGACCATCACGCGCCACGGCGTCCTGATGGGATACTGGCCGTGGAAGCCGCTGCTCCTCATCCCCTCTTCCCTGTGCTCCCTGAGGCCCATCTCCACGTAGGGCAGTTCCAGGAGCGTGGAGCCGCTCCACCTCCTGACCAAATCCAGGGGGTCCTCCTCGTCGGCCATCTGGACGGCAGAGGGCTCGTGATAACCAAAGAAGGGACCCACCAAGTGTAAATACCTCTCCTCCGGGGGGACGCCGTAGTGGGACAGCCTCGCCGTGTCTTCTCCCTTGAAGAGGGAGACGATTTCTTTGAAGTGGCTGAGGGGCTTCAGGAGAGGGGGGACGAAGCTCTTCCCGTGGAGGAGGGCTCCGCCGGCGTAAATCACCTCGTACTTTCTTTCTAAGAGCTCCTTCAGGTGGGAGGTATCCTTGGGCACCACGTACTCCTTCTTCTTCTTCAGTATCGGGGGGAAGGCCAGGGGCGAGGAGATCAGTTCCACCTCTCCCCCGAGGCTCACCTCCAGCAGGTCCCCCTCCACGACGAAGCCCCTGAAGAGAGAAACACTCAAGGGGTGGAGGAGCACTGTACCCCTGGGAACAGAGGGATGGAAGCCAAGGCCCAGGCGCTCCAGCCTGAACTTCACGATGACGTCGTCGGAGATGTTCAGGGGGAATTCTGCCTTCCACTCTCCGGGCTCGTAGGGGACCACCTCGTAGTCAGAGCTGAACCACTCAACCTCTTCCCTCTTCAAGGGCTATCACCTTCCTGCTGGACAGCTCCACCACGTAGGGCTCCGTGAGCGGTATTATCTGGACGCCGCCCAGCTCCCTGGGGGACCCTCCCACGGGGGAAAGGAAGAGGTCCGGAAGTTTCTTCAGGAGGGAGAAGTCCCGGGAGGCCTCATAGGGGAAGGAGCCGATGGGCGGCTGGACGAGCCTACTCAGGACCGAAACGTCCAGCGGTTTTCCTCTTCGCCTGTGGTACTCCCCGTCGTAGAACAGCAGCGTCGTGCTGTTTATCTTCACCGCGGCGGGGGAGCCAAGGAGGTAGACGTGGTCCGACGCTGAGGAGTTGGGCATCAGGTCCTCGTCCACGGGGGGATGCGGAGGCAGCACCCTCACGGCGTCCAGGGGACCCGGCACCACGAAGACATCTTTATCCAAAGAACTAAGGACCTCGTCCAGCTCCCTGTAGGTTTTCCTTGGATCCGGCGTCGAGTAGACGTTCACCACATTGGAGAGGAGCAGGACACCGTCGGAGGGCGTCTTTAGGAGTTCTTGGAGGTCAAACCTGTGGGCGTCGGGGATGACGAGCAACCTGTAAGAACAGTTCTCACGGGAGGGCACGTGGCCCGTGGTGCCCGGGAAGACGAGGTCCCTGAGGAATAACCTACCTTCCCGGGAGGTCACGCCCAGGGCCAGCACCATATCCTCGTCCACCATGCTGAGCTTCCTTTCCAGGGACTTCTCGCCTACGGAGATGACCACGTCGCTCTCCTCGCCGTTCTCCACGTAGAGGATGGTCCGGCCGCTGGCGCTCCTCTCCACCTTGAGCACGAGGCCCAGGATGTACCTCATCTCCTCGTTGCGCTTGGCCCTGTCGTAGGAGACAAAGCTCACGCGCCCCTTGGAAATCAGCACCGACGAGAGCTCCTCGATGCGCTCCCTGAGTATCCTCTCCTGTTCTCTCTCCCAGGAGGAGGGGTATATCTCCCCGGGGTCCACGTAGAGGCGCACCCGGATGCGGTTCGTGCACGGGGAGGCCGGCTCAGGGAGCTGGGGCTCCGGCTCGGGGGGTTCGGACTCTTGAACTTTGGAAGGCTCCTCCCGGGGGGATTCCACGAGGTCCTCGAGGCGAACGGTGGTTATACCCCTGCGGGAGAGCTCCCTGAGAACCCTGTCCACGTCGTGGACGTAGTGGAGCAGGTAATCCAGCGCCTCGGGGGTGAGTATGAGGCCGTGGCGGTAGGCCTTGGCTATGATCTCCTTCTTGAGGTAGGAAATCAGGTCCACAAGAAATAGAAGGTAAAGAAAGGATTGAAGAGGCTTCACTTGAGGGATTCCTTGTAGGCTTCCAGGGCTGAAATCAGGGACCAGAGCTGCGTCCGCGTGTGCATGGGGACGTTTACGTCGTTGGAGGCCTCGTCAAGGATGTAGATGGCCTGCGTGAGGTTCACCACCCTGTCCCCCTCCTCCTTGAGCACCAGCTCCTTGGCGTCGCTGACGGCCGAGCGTATGTTCCGGGGGACGGAGGTATCCTGTATGATTTCATCCATAAGACTGATGATCTCCTCAACGCTCACTTCCATCACCATTTTATCCCCTCCATCTCCTTTATGATGAGCTTGCGGAGCTCTTCAATCCCCTCTCCCGTGAGGGGGCTGATGGCGAGGACGGCTCCCAGCTCTTTCTTCAGCTTCTCGGGATCCTCCAGCAGGTCCGCCTTGCCAACAACTACCAGAAAAGATTTCTGCAGCATATCCTTTAAATAGTTGAGAAGGTGGCGCTGGGCCTCCAGATCCTGGTGAGGATCGAAGATGAAGATGACCAGGTCCGCCAGGTGCTTCATGGAGAGCACAGCTTCCTTCTCCTCGGGCTTCATCTTCTCCACAGGCCTATCGAGGATGCCCGGCGTGTCCACCACCTGTATGTACCTATAGCCATCGGAGAAGTGGCCCAGGAGTAGCCTCTTGGTGGTGAAGGGGTAAGGGGCTATCTTGGGGTTGGAGCCCGTGAGGGCCTTGAGGAGGGAGGACTTGCCGGCGTTGGGAAAGCCCGCCAGGACCACCACGGGGAGTTTCAGGTTTATGGGGGGAACCCTGCGGAGCTGGGAGCGGGCGTAGGAAACGGTCCTCAGGTCGTCGGCGATCTCCGTCAAGACTTCGTAGGCCCGGGCCAGGTACTGCCGCCTAAGGTTGTAGACCTCCTTTTCGCTGCGGGCCCTCCGAATCTTAAAGAGGATGTCGTCCCTGATCCCCTCCAGGGCCCGCAGCGCCCCCTTTATCCTTCCAAGGGAGAGCTTTAGTTTATCCTTTCCTATCCTCGCCTCCAGGAGGTCCTGGAGGTAGGGAGGGAGCTCGTCCACGTTGGGGAAGTTTTGATAAATTCGCTTCAGGCGCTCCGCGAAGTGTTTGTCGTAGAGCTTGATGCGTATGTGCTCCAGCTTCTTTTTCTTGTCCACGCCCCTCCCCGGAAGCCTGACACCCATCATCTCCTTGGAAACCCGGCGGACGACGCTCCCGAAGATGGTGTCAGGCTTCATGCAGCCCACCTCACCTATAAAATCCTTTTCCATCATTCTTGGATGGTTCCGTTTAAGAGGCGATAGGATGAACGTGGCCGAGATCTACAGGAAGCACTACAAGAAGATGGTTTTGGTTCCCCTGATCCTCTTCGCCGTCCTCCTCTTCTTCCTGCCCAAGCTCCGCCTGGGCATAGACTTCACGGGAGGCCTCTCCATCTCCTTTTCATCTCAGATGAACGTTCCGCCCGAGGAGATAGCAAACGCCCTCAAGGAGCGCTTTGGAGTGGCAGAGGTGAGCGTGCTCCCTGTGACGGGCGGCTACATCGTGGAGATGTCCTATCCCCCCGAGCTGGAGCGGGTGTACTACCTCCTCGAGGAGTGGAAGAGGGGGAACGAGGCGGCCCTCGCCGAGTTAAACCAGATCGTACCCATCGATGACGTGAACAACGTGGACGCCGCCGTCACGGCCTACGCCGACAGAGTGAAGGAGGAAATCATCCGGGAGATCAAAAGAATCGTTCCCGACGCCTCCAACGTCGTCATCAACGACATTGTCCCCACCCTCGGGCCGGAGTTCTGGTCCCTGGTGGTGAACATCAGCATCTGGGCGGTGGCCCTGCTGTTATTGGTCATCCTCTTCTACTTCAGGCACCCCATACCCATCGTCATCATGGTGGTCTCCGCCATCTTCGATGGCATCGCCATGCTCTCCCTCATGGGGCTGAGCAACATCCCCCTCACCCTCTCCACCATCGCCATACTTCTCATGATGGTGGGTTACTCCATTGACACGGACGTCATAGCGAGCACGTACCTCTTCAAGCGGATAAAGGAGAGCAACCCCTACAAGCAGGCCGAGAGGGCCTTCCTGACGGGCGTCACCATGAGCCTGACCACCCTCATTGCCATGATCGTCATATACGCCGTGGGCTTCCTCACGAGGAACATCACGGTCATAAGGATCGCCAACGTGATGATCTACGGTGTGATGGCGGACCTCATCATCACGTGGATGTTCAACGCGCCGCTGCTCATATGGGTAGGTGAGAGACGTGCATCCTCTGCTTAGGAACTGGAAGGTGGTCCTGGCCATCGTAGCAGTCATCCTCGCCCTGGGAGTCATAACAGTCAAGGGACTAAAGCTGGGGACGGACTTCACGGGCGGCACGGTGCTCCTCTTCAAGTTTGACAGGCCCCTAAACCCCGACGAGATGAAGGAGGCCGTCACCATACTCGAGAGACGGCTGAACTGGACGGGTCTCATGGACGTGTCCGTGAGGCCCTGGGGTGACCAGTACGTCTACGTGAGGATAGGGGACGTAGACCCGGAGCAGGTGAACTTCATCAAGCAAAGCGTCCTGAGGCAGGGGCGCTTCGAGGCGGTGGTGAAGGGTGAGGTTGCCCTGACGGGCAAGGACGTCATCGTCAAGGGAGAGTACAGCATCGTGCCGGATCACATAAACGGCGGCTACCGCTGGGAGGTGATGTTCCTCCTGACGGACGAGGGAGCCCGGCGCTTCTTTGGCACCCTCAAGAAGTACTGTACCATTGACTACTGTCCGGACAACTTCTTCTTCATAGACAGGCCCGTGGGGGCCCTCCTCATCGTTGACAGGAACATCTACGAGAGGGAGAAGGTCATACCGAGGGATGGCATGCTCCCCGCCGAGGACGGCGTTGACCTGAACGAACTACTCCTCAACGCCGGCGTGGAGCTCTACGTTTACGACGGAGAGTTGCCCGACATCAACGCCCAGAGGGTCATCATCCCCTCCACCCTCGAGTTCCTCAAGGATGAGATCAACGCGGACGTCATCGTGGTGCCCGTCAGGGAGAACAGAAGCTGGTTCTGGGACGCCACGAACCTCAGGGCCATCATCGGGGTTTCGCCGCAGCTGAGGGCCGACATCGTCTCCGCCCCCGAAGACAACCCCATCATCACACACAACCTCATGATCAGCGGCTGGGCCCCCACCAAGGAGGAGGCCCTCAAGCGGGTGGAAGAGATAAGGATCATACTTTCCTCGGGGGCGC
>JAADDC010000042.1 GCA_013154145.1 Candidatus Iainarchaeum sp.
TTCTCCTGAGGATGCGGGCCATGCAGGCCTGGGCCGACATCGACGTTCAGCTCCAGAGGGTGGCCGAGCTCGTGCCCAACCTCGTGAACAGCCTCAAGGGCTCGGCCCTCTTCGAGAAGAAGACGTTGGAGAACATTGCGAGGGCCCATGCGGAGCTCGTGGAGGCCATGAGGAAGGGTGACCAGGAGGGGAAGGTGAAGGCCGCCAGCAACTTCATGGGCGTCCTCATGCCCATCATCTATCAAATCCCCCAGTATCCACAACTCCAGACGACGGAAACCTTCAGGAAGCTCATGGACGAGCTCAGCGAGTCGATGGACAAGATCGCCTACGCCAGGCAATTCTACAACCAGGCGGTGGCCGACTATAACACTTTTATCTCCCTCTTCCCCTGGAACATCGTGGCGTCCCTCTTCAACTTCAAGCCGCTGCCCTTCTTCCAGATGCCAGAACGGGAGGCGGTGATCAGGAAGCTCAGTACGGGCGAGTACACGGAAGAGCTCACTCAACTGTGAGATCATGGAGAGCATCTATGCCTGGCAAGAACGGCTCAAGCGCCGCTCCCTCTTCATTATTTTCATCGTTTTCGCCTATCTCTACACGCTCTCCACGGCAATCCTCCTCTACTTGGGTTTAGATCTCTGGTCCTCCCTGCTGCTGGGTGGCCTATTCTCCCTGACAGGGACTGCTTACAATACCTGGAGGGCCTACAACAACCCCCAGAAGGTGGTGGGAAGCATCACGGGGGCCGTTGAGGCAAAGGATCGACGATTGCTGTCCCACGTGGAGAAGATGAAGCTGGCCTACGGCATAAGGAACGTGGAGGTCTACGAGGTGCCCTGGGAGATCATCAACGCCTTTGTGGTTTCTTCTCCCGAGAAGCACTACCTCTTCGTGACGAGGGGGGCCATAGAGAAGCTTGAAGACCCGGAGCTGGAGAACGTCCTGGCCCACGAATTCGCCCACATGGAGAACAGGGATTCCTTTTACATGACGCTGGCCGTGGTGGTGGCGGGCTCCATCGTGCTCCTCTCCTACTACGTCCTCCGCGTGGTACCCCCCGCGAACAACCGCCAGAAGGGCGCCGCAATCGTGTTCTTCATAGCCCTGATCCTGGCGCTGCTCTCGCCCCTCGTCACGCGCGTCCTCATTTCGGCCCTCTCCAAGGAGAGGGAGTTCCTGGCAGACGCCCGGGCCGTGCAGGTGACCAAGTATCCGCCGGGGCTCATCAACGCCCTCATCAAGGTGGCCTTCGAGAACACGAGGAAGACGCTGGAGAAGTACCAAGTACCTAAAACCTTCGGGGCGCTGTTCTTCGAGTACGAGGACATCGAAACACACCCGCCGGTCCACGAGAGGATACGCAGGATCGCAGAGCTGACCAAGACGCCCGTGGATCCGAGGATACTCAGGAAGCTCCGGGAGATGGGACTGTGATACGCTGGGAGGACCTCAGGCCCCTCCTGGAGGAATTCTATCAAAGGGAGTTCCCGGACCACGTGAAGGAGGAGCCCTGGAAGGTGGCCATCGGCTGCATACTCTCCCAGAGGACCCGCGACGAGGTGACGGACGCAGCCTACAGGAGGTTGCTCTCGCGATACCCCACGCTGGAGGACCTCGCCTCCGCAGATCCCTCGGAGGTGGAGAAGCTCATCTACCCCGTCGGGTTTTACAGGCAGAAGGCCAGGAGGATCGTGGAGGCCGCCCGTTACATGCTCGAAAACGGGGTTAAACCCTCTTTGGAAGAACTGCTGAAGATACCGGGGATAGGGAGGAAGTGTGCCAACATCGTTCTCGCCTACGGCTTTGGGGTGCCGGCCATCCCCGTGGACACCCACGTGGAGAGGGTGTCCAAGCGACTGGGCATAGCAGATCCCAAGGACAGTCCCCAAAGGGTGGAGGAAAAGCTGAGAAACTTGATTCCCCGGGAGATGTGGATTATCGTCAACCACGCCCTTGTGAGGTTCGGGCGGGAGATCTGCAGACCCGTTTCACCCCGCTGTGAGATCTGTCCCCTGAGGGAGATCTGCCCCTCCTCAAGGGTTAAAGGAAGTAGCCACCCTTAGTGAGAACATGATACTGCCCGACTGGAAGATCCGGAAGTACATCAAGGAAGGAAAGATAAGGGTGGAGCCCTTCGACGAGAGCCTCATTGGACCCGCTTCCCTCGACGTGAGGCTGGGCTTCCGTTTCCGGATCTTCAAGCCCGAGTTCTTGGAGGCCATAGACATCAGGAGCTTCAGGGACGAAGTGGTGTCCTGGGACGAGTTCGAGGAGTACTCGGTGGAGCGATATAAACATTCCGAGGTGGTGGTCATCAAGAAGAGGGACACGCCCTTCATCATACATCCCGGCGAGTTCGTCTTGGCTTCCATCTACGAGTACGTGGCGCTGCCGGACAACGTGGCGGCCCAGCTCAACGGGAGGTCATCTATTGCTCGGCTGGGCCTCATCGTTCACACGTCCGCCGGATGGGTGGACCCCGGATACGAGGGACACCTCACCTTGGAGATCCTGAACGTGAACTCCGTGCCCGTGAAACTCTATCCCACCACGCCCGTGGCCCAGCTGACCTTCTTCGAGATGGAGAGCGTGGAAACCCCCTACAACAAGCGCAAGAAGTCCAAGTACGTGGGGGAGAAGGGGGCCACCGAGTCAAGGATCTCCAGCGACTTTCAGTGAGTGTCCGGGAAGAGGGTTAGCCTGAGGACGCCGTAAATAATCAATAACAGTCCATAACCGATAAGGGCTCCACTCATGAGCGTCAGGGAAACCACCTTCAAGGAGAGGCCCGCAGCGAGGAAGAAGAGTCCCAGGAAGAGGGAGAACACCCCCACGAGGGCCGACGAGAGGCCCACGGGGCGCCTCTTCTTGGCGAAGCCAAAGAACTGCTCCAGGAAGTCATCCACGTAGCGCTTCACCTCCACCAGGGAGAAGGCGAGGACCAGGGAGGACACGGTGTAGAGGAGGAGGTAGCCGTTGAAGCCGATGATGCCGCTGGTGAAGAGGTAGCCCGTGAAGTAGTAGAAGAGGTAGGAAACGAGGAAGAGGACGAAGAAGCGGCGGAAGTTGGAGGGAATGTTGCCCGAGGTGGCGGTGAATAGCTTGGAGGAGGCTATGCGGTAGGGGTCGAAGCGGTTCTTCAGCCAGTCGGGGACGAGCTTCACGGCGATCTTCTCCAACCGCTCCTCGTTGCGTATCATGAAGCCCGCCACGGCGGTGGTGATGATGATAGCTAAAAACATGCCGCCCATCATGTCGGCGGCATGGGGGAGGCCGATCTCCTGGGCCACCGCCGAGAAGAAGAGGGAGAACTCACCGAGAGGGAGCATCAGTATGCCCAGCCGGAAGGCCCGCTCGGGCTCGAGGCCGTAGAAGGGACCCACGAAGAGCACCACGAAGACCTGAACCCAGACGGCCAGTGAAGCAAGGATGGCCAGGGCGAGGGCCGTCGGGGAGAAGCTGATGGCGTACTTGAGGCCCAGGGCCGTAAAGAAGAAGAGGACGAAGAAGTGCTTGTAGCCCAGCATCTTCTCGTAGAGGTGGGGAGCCAGGTGCGTGTTGGCGATGGCCAGGCCCGCGAAGAAGGCTCCCAGAACGGGGGAGATGCCCAGCATGGACACGCCGTAGGCAAAGAGGGTGATGAGGCCCAGGACGTAGAGGGGCGTGTGCTCTTCCTTTATGAGGTGTCCGAGGAGGCGGAATAGACGGGCGATGGCGTAGGTGCCCACGCTAAAGAGTATGAAGGCCAGAGCAAAGGTGTGCAGGAATACCTTGAGCACGGGGACGTCAACGTTGATATAACCCAGAAGGTAGGCGATGAAGAAGATGGAGAGGATGTCCTCCAGGATGAGCATGGACATGGCGATGCGGGCCTCCTTGCGGTTGCTCCAACCGTGTTCGAGGATGGCGTGGGAGATGATGGCCGTGGAAGAGCCTGCCAGGGCGGCGCCCACCACGAAGGCCTCCAGCTGGGTGAAGCCAAGGGCCAGGGCAATGAAGTAGCCCACGAGGAAGACGGCACCGCTCTTGATGGGTGAAAGGAAGAGGGCGTAGACGCCGGCCTCACTGAACTTCTTGGGGTTCATCTTGAGGCCCGTGAAGAAGAGGAGCAGTATGATGCCGAGGTCCGCCATCAGGGAGATGAGTTCCGAGTCGTGGACGATGCCAAGACCTTGAGGACCCAGTATCAGGCCGGAGATGAGGTAGCCCACGATGGCGGGGAGGCCGATCTTCTCCACGAGGGTTCCCAGGAGCAGGGAGAAGAAGAGGACCGCGCCGAAGTCAAAGAGCAGTCTGTTCTTACCGAGGGCCACGGAAGAAAAAGGAAAAAAGGGTTAAAAAACTCAGCTCTGGGCAGCCCTCTTGAGCTTCTTCAGGAGCTCGGCAGGGGACCTGATGGGGTACTCGATCTTTCTGAGGAGCTCCTCCACGGGCTTCCCTTCCACCTCTATACCCCTTAGACGCTCCTCGAGGACGGAGGGGTCCGTCACCGGGAAGTCCATGCCCTTGATGCGCTTGAGGACCAGCACCGCCCAGGGCGGCGAGTCGATGGCCTCGAGGGTCATCCTCATGGACTCGATGGCGATGTTGATGTCCTCGCCTGCCTTGAGCCTATTCCAGGCCTCCTTTGCTAAACCTCCAGCCACGTGCTCGTCCAGATCCTTGAGCTCGCCCTTGATCTTCTTCATGACGGCCTCCGGGTCGGCGGAGAGCATACGCTTGACCGTGGAGGTGGAGAGGCCCAGGAAGCGGGCGATCTCCTCCACCGTCATCATCTTCTTGTCCCTGAGGACCACGGCGTAGGAGGCCGCCATGAGGGAGGGCACCCACGTGAGGTTCCTGTACTCCACGAGGCGTCTGGGACCGCCCAGTATTTCTATGGCCTTGATGAAGACCTTGAAGGCCAGTTCGTCCACGGAGACGTCCTCCACGGGGGCGGTGATCACCTTCACTCTTTCACCTCCTCGCGCCTGCGACGGACGATCTCGCTGAGAGGTGGACCCACCTTCACGAGACCTGTCTCCGTGATCTCGAGCAGGTGCGTGCGGGTGTCGTGGCCACAAAGGCGCATGCCGTCAATGCGTATGGTCCGGAGCAGGTCGCCGATGGGTATGCCGAAGACCCTCTCCTCCCAGAGGGACTTGATGACGCGCTTGGAGAGGACGATGGTACCATCGAGGATATGGGAGACGGCGTAGCCGCCGGCTGCCTCCGCAGATTCCTCCTCGTGAGAGGAGCGCTTCTGGGAGACGAGGATGGCCGTCTGACCCCACTTCTTGAGGAAGTTAAAGATCCTTCGGACGATCTGGCGGGCCAGCATTTCTCTGGCCTCAAAGAGGCCCGTTATGGAGTCGATGACCACGTTCTTGGTGTCGTACTCCCTGATGACGTAGGCGAGGGTGTCCAGGAGCACGTCCGTGTCTTCCCGGAGGCGGGAAGAGGAGGCGGCGTCTATGAGGATCACGTTGTCCTCCACGCTGTTCCAGTCTATGCCCATGGCGTTGGCCCTCTGTAACAGTCCCTGGGAGACGAAGGGCGCCGGCGACTCGACGGTGACGAAGGCCACGGGATAGCCGAGGGATGCTTGCTTGACGGCGAACTGCTCGGCCAGCAGGGACTTGCCCGTGTCGGGTATGCCCGTGACGTTGACCACGGCCCTGTAGGGTATGCCGCCCAGCGGAACCTTCTTGGGCTTGCCGTCCTCGATGACGGTGATGAAGAACAGGTCGTCGAGCCCCTCGACGCCCGTGGGGACGCCGAACAGCTTGGGGGCCTTCTTGATGGCCTCCGATGCAGGCATCACGGAACTCAGGTCCACCTCTCTCCATCCGTCGCCCATGCTACCATAACGCCACGAAGGGTTTAAAGGTTCGAAAGCCGGGCGAAAAGCTCCGAAGGTGTCAACACAAAAATGTTTTCCTTCTCCAACTTCTCTTCCTTGAAATCTTTCTTGTTCCAGGTGAGCAAGTAAACCTTTTTGTAATATTTACGCAAGTGTCGCGCAGTAGCGACGTAAAAGACATCAGCAGGATCTTTTACAAATGTGAAATCTTCTTCCCGTGGTCTTATACTTGTTTTATGTATGCCGTTGAAAAGTAGGCGCAACATCAACCTGAGTTTACCTCTTGAAACGCCGTTTCTCCTCTTGGCCAAAATATAAGGAACGTGCTTTTCTATTTCCTCATAAAGAAAAGTAGGGTAAAATACGTCGAATATCCTTTTTATGAGTGCTATAACAAACCTGCTAAAGCTGTTATCCTTGAGCAGGGCTGATATTACCACGTTGGTGTCGAGAACTACGGCCTCGGACTTACGCGTCTTAGAGCCGAAGTTTCCACCTCCTTACTGATCTTCTCCACATCGACATCTTCCACCGAAGCGGAACGGGCTAACCTTTCAAGAACGGCAAATTCCTTCAACGCTTCTTCCAGCTCTCCCCAAGAGATGCTCAGGGCCTTGAATAGTTGCTCGACCACACTCCCCCTCATCGTCAACATATAAAACTAAAAGGGTTTAAAGGAGGCCGCGGGCCTCGCAGTCCTTGATGAGGGGGAGGATGGAGCGGAGGTAGGTCAGGAAGGCCCGCAGGCGCTCCTTCCTGCGGACGTGCTCCCGGTATTCCCTCTCCATCCGAAGTCTACGCTTGCGCTCCCTCTTGATCTCGTCCATCACACCACCGGGAAATGTATTCCTTGAAGCTGCGAATCCGTTCCTCCACCAAAGAGAGGAAGTCCTCGTGGACTTGCTCCCGGATCTCCCTACGCCTCTGGCTGAAGCGCTTCCTCTGCTTCTTGATGATCTTCTTGAAGTCGTCGGCCATCAAAGTCTCTTGAGCTTCCAAGAGCCTAAAAATGGTAACAGCGGGCGGTCCAGCCGGACGGCCACCTCGCCCACCCTGATGATCTCCTCCGCCGCCTTCTTCACCACGTCAAAGTCTATGCCCCGGCGCCGGGCAAACTCCTTGAGATCCACGCTCTCGCCGGGCCTCAACTTCTTCACGATGGAGAGGAGCAACCTCTTGACGTGCTCCACATCGTTGAGCTCGATCTCCGGGCCGCGGATGCTCTTCTCCTCTATGTGGTCCCGTATTCTGGCCGTCTTCTTCTCTATTTTCTTGGCGATCTTGGCGATCTCCATCATCAGCTTGCTCTTTTTCTTGAGATCCCGGGACTTCTTCTTGATGATGTGGGAGCCCACGACACCCGCGGAACGCCCTATGTCCTCGGCGTAGCCCACGAGCCGCTCCGTGACCTCTGCCTTGTGGCGGGCCACCTCCTCGATGTGCTCGGCTATCTCCTTGACCCCCTTTATGAGTTCCTCCAGGTGCTCGATGTCCTCGTTGAGGTGGAGCGTCTCCTCAGGGAGGGCGTCCACCACCTTCTTGAACTCTTCCACCTTCTTCCCCAGCTCCTCCAGGGCCTCCACCACGCCCGAATCCTTGAGGAGGCGGGCCTGCACCCTCAGCTCCTCAATATCCTTGAGGATCTGCTTCAGGTCGCTGTGGGATATGACCGCCCCGGCCTTGGAGAGCTTTTCCTCGAGGGAAGAGACGGACTCCTCCACGTCCTTGAGCGTCTTCTTGAGGGCTTCCAGGTCCTTGGTGGGCAGGGACTTCTCGATGACGTCGAGGCGGCGCTCGATGAGCTCCAGCTGCTCCCGGATCTCCTTCTTGTCCATGATGCCCTTCTCCACCCTCGACGTAAGGGTCTTGAGCTGGTCCTCTATTTCCTTTAACTCCGAGGTCACGTCGTAGTTCTTGAGGGTGAGCAAGACGTTGGCCAGCTCGCTGTGTATATTCGAAATGGACTCCTTGAGCTCACTTACGTGGGAGTCCAGGCTCTTCTCCTCTTTCCTTAAGTGATCAATGAGGATTTCCCTCAGGGAGGATGCGATATTCTTTAGCGTCTCGTCTATTTGTTTGAAGAGCTTGGACGCGTACTCCTCGAGGATCTCGGACTGCCTCTCTTCGAGGCTCTTTATTTCCTGGAGCTTCCCCTGGAGGTGATGGACCTCCGTGAGGAGGGAGGCCATCTCGGCGGCGTGCTGCTCCAGCACCTTGTGGTTCTTGGTGCTGAGCTTGAGTAACGCCTTGATCTTGCGGGAGAGGCTGGATATGCGGGTTTCTATCTCGGAAAGCTCCTTTTCTCTGCCAACGCTTTCTTCTTCCAGCTTCTCCAGCCTTTCCTTCAGAGAGCGAAGCTCGTCGCGAAGTTCCTCGAGGACGTGCTGGACGGCCTCCACATCCCGGGCCTCCATGTCCTCCAGCTTTGCCAGTGCATAGAGGATGGAGTCCTTGGTCTGCTGCAGTCCCTTCACGATCTCCTCGATCTTCTGGAGCTCCTCCTCAGAAGATATTTCTTCTTTAAGGGAGGAAAGCTCTTTTTCCACGGAGCTCAGGCGGCTCCTCAAGCTCTCCAGGGCCCTCTTCCTCTCTTCCACGTCCGAGTCAATGAGGCTGACGATGTGGTTGACCACGTCCTTGACCAGGGCCATCTCCTTTTCTAAAAGAGAGAGCTTCTCCGAGAGGCTGCGCTCCTCTTCCCCTATGGCGCTCTTCACCTCGTCCACGGACTTCTTGAGCTCCGCCAGGTACATGAGCTCCTCCTGATGGAGTGTTCTCATCTCCTTTGTGAGGCTCTCCTTGAGGTTCTTTTCCAGGAGGGTGAGCTTCTCCTCTATGCGCTCCACGAGGGGGGCGACGTCAACCCCTTCACCCACCTTTTCCTTTAGCTCTTCCAGCGAGTCCCGGATCTCAGCAAGGAGCAGGCTCTCCTCGTCTTCCTCGGCGGCGGCCTGCGTGAGTATCTCAATGAGACGTTCCAGTTTTTGAGAAACGTCCTCGGAGGAGCTGTCACTCAGAAGGTCCTCAATCTCCTCTATCTTGGACTCCAGCTCCCTCTTCTTTTTCTTCTTGAGAAGCAGCTGCTCCTCCGCCACAACAAAACTTTTCGGGGATCGTCCTTTTTATAGGGCAGTCAGGCCTGTTACCCGCTGAAGGTGGTTTCGAAGAGCTCCAGTAGCTCCTCGGGGTCCATCTGATCCACGCGCTTGTCCGACTCGACGCCCCCGATCTTCACCTTCTTCTTCCTCTGGGTGAAGAGGTTCTTCAGGAAGTGGAGGAAGCCTTCGGCCCGGGGATAGGGCCTCTTCAGGCTGAGGAAGGCCATGCCCATGCTGGACTTCCCCGGAGGAAAGAACTTCTGGGTTTCCACCCTGAAGGCATCGTTCACCTCGTAGAAGAGGGAAGCTATGACCGTTATGGGGGAGTACTCCCGCCAGCCGGGTTCCGCTATGAGGGAAAGCAAGACGCTCTCCCGGGTGACGCTCACCATCCGCTTGGGGAAGGCTATGAGGGAGTGGGCCAGCACATCGCGGGCGTAACGGTAATCGGGTTCCAAGAAAATGGTCTCGTCCCGGAGGGGAACTTTAGGCGGCTCCCAGAGCTCCCCGGGAACCCCATACTCGGAGGTGACGGCCTCCAACTTTCGCTCGTCATTTTCCAGGGCCGTTCCCTCCAGGAACTTGAAGATGAAGCCGGGGAAGGCAAAGGGAGCGGTGGTGGGAGCGTCCAAGAAGATGGCAGCCTCTTCCAAGAGCTCCTCGTCCACCAGAACCTCCTTGTTGAGGTCCGTCAGGGGGATCTTATACTTCTTTATCAAGGAGAGCAGTTCCTCCTTCATGCTCTTACCTCGTGGGGGGTCTTACGAAGAGGTAGTACTTGCAGCCGCCCTTTATCTCCTGAATGATCCTGTTGACGATCATCTCCACGGGGTCGCCCATGAGGCGCGCCCTCTTCTTTAAATCTTCGAAGCTCTTGAAGGGCTCCTTCTCCCTCTCGTCGAGGATCTTGATGAGCTGCTTCTTCCCGATGCCAGGCAGCAACTCCAGCGAGTGGAGGCGAATGGTGATGGGCGGGGCCTGGTTGAAGAAGCGAAGGAAGCGCTCTGTCTGCTCCTCCACGATCTTTCTTATGGCCACGGGGAGGTTGTCCCGGGCCAGCGAAGTGAGGTCCTCGTAGGAGATGCGCCCCTTCACGACGGAGATCTTGTCCCTCTCTCCCTTTCCGATGTAGACCTTTTCCAGAAGCAGGATGTTGACACCAGGCTTGGGCGTGGCCTCAAGTAACGTGAAGTACTGGGTGCCCACTCCCTGCACTACCGGTGTCCCCTTGGGGTCGTTGGGCTTCCCCAGGGGCAAGTAGTCTAACACGATCATGTAGTCCTCTTTCATGGGGCACCCCTCTAACTGCGGAGTATCTCGAGGATCTTCTCATACAGGTCCTCACCTACGCCCTTCTCCTTCAGGAGCACGGCGTGGAGCTCTATGACCGTCCTCGGATAGACGTTGATTATTTTTACGGCCAGTTCCTTGTCAAGGCCGAGCTCGATGAGTTCCTGGAGCTTTTTGCGGGCCGTCTCAAGGTCCACCTTCTTTACTTCCCTCACGTAGTCCAGGGAGGCCTTCTGCTCGAAGGTGGGGTCCTCTATGTCCTTGAGGAGTTCCTCCACCTCGTAGATGGTAATGGGTTCCTTTCCAAGGATCTCCTTGCCGATCATTTCAATCGCCTCAGGTGGATTGCGTGGGATATGAGGATCTTTTCCTTGCCTCCGTCCCGAATGGAGACCAGGTAGGCCTTGCCCTGGGTGCCCACCACCACGCCGACCCTGCCGTTGAAGCGGTGGTGGGGGCGGCCCTCGTGGACGGAGGGGTGGATGTCTATGACCACCCGGTCACCCTTCTCGAACCTCTGGAGGTAGCGGCTAACGGTGACGGGCGGGGTGGACCTCCAGCGCCTGAGCTTGTGTCTGGACTTCCGGTACCTCCCGTGGCTCTTCCTCATGGTGATCCCTTAAAAGTTAGTTCGGGGAAGAGTATTTATAGATTCCCATGGGATTCGGGATCAGCTACGAGATGGTCATCACCCTCTTCGTGGTACTGTTTGGTTTGCTCTTCGTTGTAATGGGCTATACGCCCCTGGCCGTGCCCTTCATCCAGCTCACCTTCCTCTTTGGCCTCGTGATGTTCCTGGTGGGCTGGATGAAGAAGGACTACGACCAGTTCTACACGGGCATACTGCTCATGATCATTCCGCTCATCCTCATCTCGGTTTTCCCGTCCGTGGGCGTCCCCTCCGAGAAGGTGGAGGCGGGGTTGTTCTACGCCATCGCGCCAATACTGCTCGGCCTCCACTGGCTCTACTCCGTACACCCCATCTTCTTCGTGCTGGTGATCGTGCTCATTGCCTACGCCCTTGCCAAGAAATAAAAAATATGGTGAGGGAGCAGCTCCCCTCACCGTTGGGGCTCTGGGCTATATAAGGCATTTGAAAATTTAAATGTTGGTGCTCTTTCAGTTGCGTGAGGGTCCCCCGCATCGTGAAGATACTGTTCCTTCTTGCAGTTATCGGGGCGCTCTACTACGCTTGGAACCACTGGGGCCAGGGTAGTGAAGAAGTCCCGCAGTTCACCGTGGTAAGTGCCCACTGGGAAGAAAACTATCTTGTCGTAGGTCTGCGGTCTTCGGTCCCCCTGGACCCGGACCTCATAAGCGTTTCCACCACGGGGGAGTGCCAGCTAATTGAGGGCAGGTTCGTGCCCGAGGAAAACGTGACGGTGCTCGTCCTGGACTGTCCGCCCGGGGAAACGGTTCGAGTCTCGGGCGGAGGGGTCGTGGTGGTCAAGCGGCCCCGCTGAAAGCAAGCTTTTTATTCTTCCACTTCCTTTTGGGGACGGGTGATACGATGAGGGGCATCAGTCCCATTGTGTCGACGATACTGATGGTGGCCATTGCGATTGCGGCTGCTGTGGTGGTGTACTACATCACGATGGATGT
>JAADDC010000049.1 GCA_013154145.1 Candidatus Iainarchaeum sp.
GAGGTATAAAACCTTCGCTGTTATACATAAAAAGATTTCCATCCGTGCATATACATCGATAACAACCGAAAATGGGAGGTGTGAAGATGGTGGAGCTGCAGAGGCAGCCGGTTATCTTCCTGGGTGAGGGTGCCCAGAGGGTGGTGGGCCGAGACGCCCAGAGGCTGAACATCCTCGTGGCCAGGGCTGTGGCCAACGTGGTGAGGACCACCCTCGGTCCCAAGGGTATGGACAAGATGCTGGTGGACGAGCTGGGCGACATCACCATCACCAACGACGGTGCCACCATACTGAAGGAGATGAGCATAGAGCACCCCGCCGGCAAGATCATGGTGGAGGTGGCCAAGACCCAGGACGAGGAGGCCGGCGACGGTACCACCACCGCCGTGGTCATCGCCGGTGAGCTGCTGGGCAACGCCGAGAAGCTCCTGGACCAGGACATCCACCCGAGCATCATCATCAAGGGTTACAGGATGGCCACCGAGAAGGCCGTGGAGATCCTCAACGAGATCGCCGACCCCGTGGACATCAAGGACGACGAGACCCTGAAGAAGATCGCCATGACCACCATGACGGGCAAGGCCACCGAGGCAAGGGAGAAGCTGGCCGAGATCGTCGTTGAGGCCATCAAGCTGGTGGCCGAGGAGGTCGATGGCAAGATCGTCATCGACACGGACCAGATCAAGATCGAGAAGAAGCAGGGTGGCTCCCTGGCCGATACCCAGCTCATCAAGGGTGTGGTCATCGACAAGGAGAGGGTGCACCCCCAGATGCCCAAGAGGGTGGAGAACGCCAAGATCGCCCTCATCAACGCCGCCCTGGAGGTCAGGGAGACCGAGACGGACGCCAGAATCAACATCACGTCTCCCGAGCAGCTGCAGGCCTTCATCGAGCAGGAGGAGCGCATGATCAAGGAGATGGTGGACAAGATCGTCGAGAGCGGCGCCAATGTGGTCTTCGTCCAGAAGGGCATTGACGACCTGGCCCAGCACTTCCTGGCCAAGGCCGGCGTCTTCGCCGTCCGCAGGGTGAAGAAGAGCGACATGGAGAAGCTGGCAAGGGCAACGGGCGCCAAGATTGTCACCAGGGTGGAGGACCTCACCCCCGAGGACCTGGGTGAGGCAGAGCTCGTGGAGGAGAGGAAGATCGCCGGCGAGCCCATGATCTTCGTGGAGGGCTGCAAGAACCCCAAGGCCGTGACCATCCTCGTCAGGGGCGGAACTGAGCACGTGGTGGACGAGGCCGAGAGGGCCATCATCGACGCCATCGGCGCCGTCACCTCTGCCATCGAGAGCGGCAAGGTGCTGGCCGGTGGCGGTGCACCCGAGATGGCCGTGGCCGTCAGGCTCAGGGACTACGCCCAGAGGGTGGGCGGCAAGGAGCAGCTGGCCATCGAGGCCTTCGCCGACGCCCTGGAGATCATACCCAGGACGCTGGCAGAGACGGCAGGCATGGACCCCGTGGACACCATCGTGAAGCTCAGGAGCATCCACGCCAAGGAGAAGGACGGCAGGTACTACGGCGTCGACGTCTTCGAGAGCCAGATCGCCAACATGAAGGAGAAGAACGTCCTGGAGCCCCTCAAGGTGAAGACCCAGGCCATCAACAGCGCGTCCGAGGCCGCACAGCTCATCCTGAGGATCGACGACATCATTGCCGCCACCAAGAAGGAGGACAAGGGCAGCGAGGGCGACGAGGAGCCCGAGTTCGACTGATCCCCCACCTTTTTATCTTATTTTTAACATATTCTTACGTGGGAAGGAGGCGCGTGATTCCAAGGCCCACGGAGGCCACGGGCAGGAAAACCTTCGGTTCACTTTTAAGGGAGTTCTTCCCGGAGCACGTGGAGAAACACGCGAGGTTTTTCAACGAAAGGAAAACCTGGGGCGTCGACGAACAACGCACGCGCTTCCAGTCCTTGCTGAATGATCCCATCGGAGTAGAGGAGGCCTACCGCCTCGGGATGATGCACGACAGCGTGAAGCTCTGGCTTGAGGTGGCCAGCCGATACGCGGGTATGGAAGAGATGCCCGTGGGTGAGCGAATGAGGAGGATCATCAAGATCTACAAGTTCATCAGGCGGATGGGTGGGAAGAGATGAGGGTGGAGGTGCTTCTTCACAGGACGGCGGAGCTGGACGACTGGCCCGAGAAGATTAGGGAAGCCCTGGAGGGGAAGATACAACCCCTGGAGCTGGAAGTGAAGGTCCTTCCCACCTGTGGAGACCTGGCCTTCGTGGAGCCCTCGGGAGACCTGTCGGTGGCGGTTCTCGCTCCCAAGAAGGGCCGGGACGCGTTGATCATCCCCGTGGTGGAGAGGCTAATAAGCAAGAACGTCCGGGTGTTCCTGGCGCCCTTTGACGAGATGCCCTCCCTGCTGGAAGACTTCGTGGCGTACCTTTACCATCTCCTGGGCATAGGCGAAAAGGAATAAAAGGAGAGAAGCCTTATTGTGGCGTGATACTGCATCCCTCCGGCAACGGGGTTCTCATGGAGATTGACGGAGAGCGACTGGCCATAGACGCGTCCCGTCGGTTCAGGGGAGCCCTCCACGTGGTCACCCACGCCCACTGGGATCACCTGGGGGCCGCCCGCGGCGGACCGGTTTACACCAATCCCGAGACCGCCGAGATACTGAAGCAGAGGGGACTGGAGGGGATCGCCAAGGAGCAGATCGGCGGAAAAAACTACGAGCTACGCTTTCTCAACGCCGGCCACATCGTGGGATCCTCCCAGGTCCTCGTCCTCAACGGCAGGGATGTCCTGGTGACGGGGGACTTTAAGCTGGAGGGGGACGTGGTCGTCCGCGGGGCCGACGTGGAGAGCGTGGACGTCCTGGTGATGGACTCCACCTTCGGGGTGCCCTACTTCCGCTTCCCGTCCAGGAGAACCCTCTATAAACAGCTGAAGGTCTTCGTGGAAGAACACCTGAGTGCGGGGCGCTCCGTGGTCCTCTTTGGCTACTCCGTGGGCAAGTCTCAGGAGCTCACGGCCTTTCTCAACAGTTTGGGGATAAAACCCTTGGTGCTTCCCGAAACCCAGCGGGTGAACGCCCTCTTTGGATTGGAGAGCAGGGTGGCCCGCTCCCTCTCGAGGGAGCCCTCCGTTTACATACTTCCGCCGCGCTTCCAGAGGGTCCTTGGAGCCTTCTCCTTCCAGGCGAGTCACCCCTTCGTGGGCCTCTTCGTCTCGGGCTGGAACAGAGAACTGCCCCTCTCTTCACACGCCGACTGGGAACAGACCGTCCGCTTCGTGGAGAAGGTGTCCCCGGAGTTGGTGATTACCTACGGGGAGAACGCCGCCCGCTCGGCCTACTTCTTGAAGCGGGAGGGCTTCGACGCCGTGCCCCTCCGCAGGGGCATGTTCATCTAGAGACGGGCTCCCAGAGCAGTCCCAGCTCCGTGGCCCGCCTCCGTACCCTTTCCACCTCTTCTAAGCTCACGGGGCGGGCCACGTCCGGCCAGAGGTGCGGGTACTTCAGGACCCTGAACATGGGCCTGTACTGGTCCATGATGTTGACAAGGACGCGGTCCTTGGGAAGCTCCTTTGCGATCATCTCCAAAACGGGAAAGCTACAACACTCCACGTGGTTGGGGAGAACCAGGTGCCGGATGATCATGTCCCCGTGCTGGACCGCCAGCTTCAGGTTTCTCAGGACCACGTCCACGTAGTTCTTCACGCCGCTCAGCCGGAGGGCACAGCGGTCGTTGCCGTACTTGAAGTCCGGCAGCCATATGTCGATGAGATCCACGAGGATCTCCATGGCCTCGGAACTCATGTAGAAGTTGCTGTTCCAGAGTTGGGGGACCGGCGAGCGGACGTGGAGGAGGCTTTCCGCGATGGTGTGGAGGTTTGGCGTGGGATCTCCGCCCACGTGGTTGATGTTTCTGGCTCCCCTGCGGTAGAGGGCGTCCTGTATGGCGGCCAGCTGTCTCGGATTAACCACTTCTCCTGCCTGGGGGTACTCCTGACTGATCTCGTGGTTTTGACAAAATACGCAGGCGAAGTTACATCCCCCGTAGAAGATGGTGCCGCTGGGGATCAGGGGCGCCTCCTCGCCGAGGTGAAGGAAGGCCGAGTGCACGTAGGTGTTGTAGTCTATTTTACACACGCCCATCTTGCCTTTCCTTCTCTCCACGGCGCAGCGGCGCTCGCAGAGGATGCAGGGGCTGGCCAGTTGATGGGCAAGCTTCACCTTCAGGTCCAGAAGGCTGTTCCCCTCTGCCGAGAGTTCCCTCCACTCATCGGAGCCGTCTTTCACCCTCTTCCAGAGCTCCCGGAAGCGGCGGGAATGTTTTTCGTGGAGCTTCCAGAGCTCCTCCGGCGGGAGCCCCTCGAGCTCGTCGTCCACGGGAAAGTCCCTGAGCATCCAGAACTTGGGAGGATGCTCCCCTTCGAGGATGCCGAAGTACCAGGAGAGGCGCTCCCTCACTTCGTCCACGGAAGAATTTGATAAGAAGAATAAAAAAGGAAGGGAGGGGCTTCAACCGAAGATGGTGTTGAAGGCCAGCTTGATGTCCTCGGCAGTAACCGTCTTCCTGCCAGCGTGCTGTGCGTACTCAACGGCCACCTTGGTTATCCTGATGGCCAGGTCCTCCAGTATCTCTGCCAGAACCTTCACTGCCTGGTCGGAGACCCTCTGTGCACCGGCCTTCCTAATCAGCCTGTCCACAGGTGCCAGCTGCAGTATGCCCATGTTTTCCACCTCCGCTTATATTTACCATGCCCTCCTATAAATACCTTTCGCTTCTCCTTCGTCCATCCGTCGAAAGGAGAAACCGACGATCCCCTCTTCCCACCTACTTTGTTAAGCACTTCCACCCTTAGTTGCATCGGATGCAGAGGGGTGAAACGACCACCTACGTGGAGCATCCACTCATAAAAGAAAAGACCGTTGAGAGCAGGCTGTACCAGCAGTTGTTAGCCACCCGGGTGCTCCAGAAGGGGAACACGCTCATAGTAGCGCCTACCGGCCTCGGGAAGACCATCGTGGCGGCGCTGGTCATAGCCGAGCGCCTGAGGAGGTTTCCGGACGGGAGGGTGCTGTTTCTAGCGCCCACGAAGCCCCTGGCCGTCCAGCACGCCGACACCCTGAAGAAAATACTTAAGGTGGAAGAAATCGACGTGGTGACGGGCTCCGTTCCGCCGCCCAAGCGAGAGGAGATGTACAAAAAACTCAAAGTCATCGTGGCCACCCCCCAGACGGTGGAAAACGACATCCTCACGGGTAGGCTGGACCTATCGGACGTGGTGCTCCTCATCTTCGACGAGGCCCACAGGGCCGTGGGCAACTACTCCTACGTGTTCATAGCCAAGGAGTACGTCCGGAGCGCCAGGAACCCCCTCATCCTGGGAATGACGGCCTCCCCCGGCGGCGACCCCGAGAAGGTGAGGGAGGTCATCAACAACCTCCACATCCGCAACATCGAGATAAAGACACCCCAGGACCCGGATGTCCGCCCCTACGTCCACAAGATCAGCATACAGTGGAGAGAAGTGGAACTGCATCCCAAACACCGCGAGGCCCTCCGCTACGTCAAGAACGCCATGAGGGATCGTCTTAGGAAGCTCAAGGAGATGGAGATCCTCGAGTCGGCGGACATCTCCCGATACAGCCGCAAGGACTACATTGCATTACAGGGGAACCTGGCCAAGGCCCTGGAGAACGAGAGCAAAGAGATATACTGGCAGGCCCTGAGTCTGGTGGCCCAGCTGGTGAAGCTGGATCACGCCCTGGAGTTGCTGGAGGCCCAGGGCACGGAACCCTTCATACTTTTCTACGAGAAGCTGAAGCTGCGGTCCCTCCAGCCAAGGGCCCCGAAGAGCGACAGGGAGCTCGTCCGGGACGAGAACCTCCAGATTGCTTATCGGCTGGCCAAGGATCTTTTAGAGAGGGGATACATCCACGCCAAGCTCGAGGAACTGAAGAGGGAGCTCCAGAGGTTTTTCCAGGAGAACCCAGACAAAAAGGCCATACTTTTCGTGCAGTACAGGGACACGGCGTCCCTCCTCGTGCGGGAGCTGGAAAAATTGGAGGGCATCCGTCCCGTCAGGTTCGTGGGTCAGGCGAAGCGCGGGAAGGACAGGGGGCTCACGCAGAAAGAGCAAAAGAAGATCATAGAGGAGTTCCGGGAGGGGAAGTACAACGTTCTGGTGGCCACGTCCGTGGCCGAGGAAGGATTGGATATTCCCGCCGTGGATTTAGTTATTTTCTACGAGCCGGTGCCGTCGGAGATCCGCTGGATTCAAAGGAGGGGTCGGACGGGGCGCTTCGGAAGGGGGAGGGTCATCGTCCTCATAGGGAAGGGCACCCGGGACGAGGCCTACTACTGGGCCGCCCGGGTGAGGGAAAAGAAGATGCTCGAAACCCTCAGGAAACTCAAGAAGTACTTTGGCGTCGAGCATGCCGGCCAGAGGAGCCTCCTGGAGTTCGTGGAGCCTAAGGATCAAAAGCGCCTGGAAATCTTCGTGGATCACCGGGAGAGGGGCAGCGACGTTTACAGGCTGCTCGCCACGGACCCGGAGGTGAAGATGCTCGTGAAGGAGCTGCCCGTGGGGGACTACGTCCTCAGCGACGAGGTGGCCGTCGAGAGGAAGAGCTACGGCGACCTCGTGAACTCCATCATTGACGGGCGGCTCTTTGCCCAGGCGAAGCAACTGGCCGACACCTACCCGAGGCCGCTGCTCATCGTGGAGAGGGGCCCCGCCAGGAGGGCCGTCCACCCCAACGCCATCCGCGGGGCACTGGCTTCTCTCGCCGTGGACTACGGCATCCCCGTCATTTTTTCTGAAGGTCCCGAGGAAACGTACAAGTACCTCAAGATCATTGCCCGAAGGGAGCAGAGGGAGAAGGGGAAGTTGCCCCGGGTGAGGGGAGAGAAGCGGCTGATGAGCCTGCCGGAGATGCAGCAGTACATCGTGGAGAGCTTGCCGCACGTGGGCCCAAAGCTGGCGAGGGAGCTCCTCCGCCACTTCAAAACGGTGGAAAGGGTGTTCACGGCATCTGAACGGGAGCTGGCCACCGTGGAAGGCGTCGGCGAAAAACGGGCCAAGGAAATCCGCAGGGTCCTAACGGAGGAGTGGAAGGAGGGGGAGGATCAGGCGTAGTGCTCCCGGAGGTTGAAGGATGTGCTGTCCGGTAATAGCGGTCGACAGCAGAAGCCTACCTCCGGGCGATGGAGGCCTTTATGGATCTGTCAGTGTTCAGTATTTCGGGATGTGACCCTTGTAAAACCGGCGGGGAGGGAAAAGTGGCCGAAAGGCTTATATGTTTAACTGCACCGAATGATAAGGGTTATAAGTTTTGGGGGTGAGCGGTTGGGCGTTTGGCACGGAAGGAGCAGGAGGAAGCCCACGGGCGGCATCAACCACGCCCTAAGGGCGAGGATGAAGAGGAAGTACGAGATGGGTAAGGAGTTCGTTCCTCCCATCAACGATCCTGGCGCCGAGAAGGAGGTAAGGAAGGTCGTCGAGGGCCGGAGCAACATCGTGAAGGTGAGGATAAGGAAGGTAATCTACGCCAACGTGGCGGACCCCAAGACGGGCAAGATCAGCAAGGTCAAGGTTCTCTCCGTTGAAAACAATCCGGCTAACCGCCACTTCAGCAGGATCGGCGTCGTCACCAAGGGTGCCATCATAAAGACGGAGCTGGGCCTCGCGAAGGTCACGTCCCGGCCCAATCAGGACGGCGTCGTCAACGCCGTTCTCATCGAGTAAGGGGGGATCCCTTGAGAAAGGTGGCCGTGTTTCTCCACAGGGTAGGAGGCAATGTAGTGGCGAGGATCGTGGACCCGAGGCGGGTGCCGCGCATCGGCGCCCCGGTCTTCGACGAGCGGGGGAAGAAGCTGGGCATAGTGGCGGACGTCATCGGCCGCGTGGACAGGCCCTACGCCGTGATAAAGGGGAAGGACGCCCCCGCTTACTTCACAAAGGAAAAGTTCCTCCTGAGGGGTGAGATCAATGGCTGAAAAGATGGTTTGCCCCGAGTGTGGCTCCACGAGGATTAAGTATGACCGGAAGAGGGGCGAGTGGGTGTGTCTGGACTGTGGTTATGTCTTTGACGAGCCCGCCGTAGACATGGGGCCCGAGTGGAGGGCCTTCGACAGCGATCAGATGGAGGAGAGGGCGCGCACTGGTGCCCCCCTGAAGGAAACCAAGATCAGGAAGGGCCTCACCACCGTCATAGATACCCACAACCGCGACATGAGGGGATCTGCCTTCTCTCCCACCACCAAGGCCCAGATGTACAGGATCCGCAAGTGGCACAAGAGGACCACCGTCTCCTCCTCCATGGAGAGGAACCTGGCGGTGGCCCTCAATGAGATCCGGAAGATCGGTTCCTACCTGAACCTCCCCGAGGGAATCCTGGAAGAGGCGGCGGCCCTCTACAGGAAGGCCGTGGAGAAGGGTCTCATCAGGGGCAGGCTCATCGAGGCGGTGGTGGCGGCGGTGATCTACGCCGTGTGTAGGATCTACGGCATACCCAGGACCCTCGACGAAATCTCCGAGGCCTCCGGCCTTCCCAAGAAGGACATAGGTAGGACCTACCGCTTCCTGGTGAGCGAGCTGGGCCTGAAGGTGCCCCTCACCAATCCCATCTACTACGTGCCCAAGTTCGCCTCGGCCCTGGGGCTCTCCGGAGAGGTTCAGGAGGAGGCCATCAGGATACTGCAGAAGGCCATAGAGAAGGGGTTGCTCTCGGGCAGGGGACCCACGGGCGTGGCGGCGGCCGCCGTCTACATAGCGGCCCTCATGAAGGGCGAGAGGAGGACCCAGAAGGAAGTGGCGGAGGTGGCCGGCGTCACGGAGGTCACCATCAGGAACCGCTACAGAGAACTAAAGAAGGAGCTGAACCTGCCCGTCAGCGCTTAGAACGCCCCAACTCCCTTATTTTTCTTCCCAGTTCCCACAGGCCGAAGAGGAAGCGGATCAGCCGCCTGTAGGAGTCCCGCGGGAAGAGGTAAGAAAGGACTGGCGGCTTCAGTCGCAGGAGCACGTCGCCCACGACAATGAGGTGCTCTTCACCATCCAGCAATTTCCTTCGGAGCACTTCCAGCTCGATGCGCCCCAGTTTTCTCGTGAAGATGTCCCTGCCGTGGCGGATCTCCACGTTCCCCCACGAATAGCCCCCGAGCCTGCTCCTCTTTAGTTCAAACAGGACAGAGGCGTTCTTGCCCTGAAAGTGGACCCGGTGGAGGTCCCCCTCCCTGTGGACGCTCACGTCCCTGAGAAGGTGTGCCTTTCCGGCTCGTTCCAGCACGATCACGGAAAGAGATGGGAAGCCCGCTATAAATATCTTTCGTAGAAGAGGATGGGGCCCCGGCGCTCCACCACCCGAAAACCCGCTGACTCGTAGAGCCGGCGGGCCGGGAGATTCGTCTCGAGGGTCATGAGGCGGGCCCGCCGGAGCCTGAGCCTTTTCCCTTCTTCCAGAGCCAGTTCCAGCAGTTTCCTTCCCCAGCCAAGCCCCCTGTAACGCTCTTCCACCACGAGACCGTCGATGAGGAGGGTGTCGCCGTCCACCCGGAAGTCCACGAAGCCCACCACCCTTTTATCTCTCAAAACGTAGACGTTGGACTCCTTTATGCGCTGCAGGAAGAACTCCTCGGGGTGTTCTATGTAGGGAAAGTTCTCTTTTCCTAATTTTATGATCCCCGCAAGATCTCGGATCTCCGCGCGGCGTATCTCCATCACAACCGCCTCAGGTAGCGCTCAATCTCCTCTTCGCTCACGGCACAGCCGTTATATTTAAGGGCGTAGAGGGCGGCCCTCAGGGCAGCCACGGGGTCTTTCTTGTCGTGGAGGAAACCCTTCTCGTAGGCGTAGGCCACGATGTCGACGCTCCTCACCACGAAGATGTCCCTGATGAGCTCACGGGCCCGCTCCAGACGCTCCTTGTTTACCTTCACCCAGCCGTGGAGCTTCCGGGCGAGGCGGGCCCGCAGCTGCTCAGGATCTTCGATGATGAGCCGCAGCGTTCGCTCGTCCATGGCGAGGATCTTGTCCAGGCGCTGGGCGAGGACCACGGCCTCCAGCTCGCCCCGCTGGAGTATTCTGATGGGTCCGCGGGAGGAGTAGAACACGGAGTTGAGGACCCGGTCCAGGTGCTCCACCGTCGAGAGATCCGCCGCCGAGAGGGTGTGGACAAAGATCTTTCTGCCAATGAGCTCCCCGATGCGCTCGGCACTCCAGGCGTAGATCCTCTTACGCCGGGGATGGACGTAGACCTCCCTGTACACAGTCGGCGTGATGTAGAGCTCCGAGGGGAGGTAGTTCAGGGCCTCGAGGAGGCAGGTGTTGGAGAGGCTTATGAGGGGTCCCGTGTCAAAGACGATCCTCACCCTAACAGCCTCCTGAGGGCGTTCACCCGGTCCGAGAGCGATATGCTGTAGTCCTCCTCGTCGTGTATGGTGGTCTTTCCCACGTAGTCGATGAGCTCGCTCAGGGGGGCGCCCGTGAGCTCGGCAGCACTGCGGATGGAGAGCCCCGCCGCGTAGAGGTCCGAGGCCATCTTCACCCGGGCCTTGTCCAGGAGGGAGTGGACGTAGTTGCCCATCTCCTCGTCGATGGAGGCGATGATGCCGGCGATGCGCTCCGGGGGAAGTTCCCTTTCGAGGGCGTCCAGTAGGAGGGCCTTGTACTTGGGCCAGTTGGCGCTCTTGGTGACGTGTACCTTGGAGAGCAGCTTCGACATGGCGTAGGCCACCACGGCGAGGGTAGCCAGGTGCTTGTCGTAGGTCTCGGCGGCCCTGTAGATGAGCTCCTTGGCTATCTCCCTCAGAGCCCGGGGATCCTCCTTCCTGAAGGCCGTCTCAATCCTCTTCACGGCCGCACCTCCTCACGCAGTGGGACAGTATGCCCACCAGGGCGTTCACCTCTTTCTCCGTCTGGGCGCCGCGGCGGTAGGCCGCCATGATGGCCTTCTCCACCTCCTCCGGGTTGTGGCGGTTGGTAAGTCGAATAACTTCCCTCAGGAAGCGCCGGAGGGTGTCCCAGGCCCTCTTGGGGGGCGGATACTTCCTCTTGAGGGAGTGCTTTCGGGTGTAGAGCTCGTAGAGGATGACGGCCACCGCGTGGGAGAGGTTCATGGACGGGTAAACGGGAGAGGTGGGTATGGTCACGTTGAAGTCCATGAGGTCCAGCTCCTCGTTGGTGAGGCCGCTGGGCTCCCTGCCGAAGACGATGGCGGCCACCTCGTCGCTCTCCCAGTAAGGTTCCAAAACCTCGGCCATCTTCCGGGGAGTCACAGGCGTCCGGCGCACCAGCTTCTCGTAGTACTTGGCGGTGGTTCCCACGGCGACGGAAGCGTCCTTTATGGCCTCCTCGAGGCTCTTCACCACAACGGCCCGCTCCAGGACGTCCTTGGCGTGGACGGCCCACTGGAAGGCCTCGTCGGAGAGGTGGTAAGCCCGAGGATTAACTAAGTAGAGCTGGTGGATGCCAAAGTTCTTGACCAGCCGGGCGACGCTGCCGATGTTGCCCGCGTAGTGGGGCTCTACCAGCACCACCCTGAACACGGTTATTAATAGGAGCCCTCCATTTTATAGTGTGAGGTGGGCGCTGCTACTCCTCCTGATCCCCGTGGTTCTGGCTGTGCCCCA
>JAADDC010000053.1 GCA_013154145.1 Candidatus Iainarchaeum sp.
ACCTCCCTGATGACGAACATGAGGTCAAACCTGTTGAGGATGGTGGGCTCTATGCTTATCTGGTTAAGTATTGGCTCGTCGTCGCTGAACCTTCCAAACTTGGGGTTGGCGGCGGCGAGTATGGACGTCTCGGCCTTGAACCTCGTGACTATGCCCGCCTTGGCCACGGAGACCGTTTGTTGCTCCATGGCCTCGTGGAGGGCCTGCCTCTCCTTGGGGTCTATCTTGTCGAACTCGTCGATGGCCGCAAGGCCACCGGAGGCGAGGACCAGCACGCCGGCCTTTATGACCCAGCCCCCCTCCCCGAACTCGTCCCTCTCGGCGGAGGCCGTCAGCCCCGCGCCCGTCACGGTTTTTCCTGCCACGTAAAAGCTTTTTGGGGCTAGCCTCGCTGCATACTCCAGCATCTGGGACTTACCCGTTCCGGGATCACCGAGGAGCAGTATGTGTATGTTCCCCCTTATTCTCGTACCATCGGGGAGCGTCTTCTTCACTCCGCCAAAGAGCTGGAGGGCGATGGCCTCCTTCACCTTCTCGTGGCCCTTGATGGCCGGCGCGATGGACGCCACGAGCTTGTTGTATATGTCCGGGTCCGAGGCCAACTCCTTTATGATTCTTAACTCTTCGGGGGAGGGCTCCAGTTCCTCGAACTCCTTCTGGACGGACTCGATGAAGAGGGCCTCCACGTACTTATCCTGAACGGTGCTCCTGCCCTGCGTCTTCTTTATCCGGAGGACGCCCGTGACGAGGATGCGCTCACCGGGCGCCGTCCGGTTCACCAGGTCGTCCTCGAGGTAGATGGCAATGTGACGACTCTGTTCGCCACCCCTCAGGTACTCCAGCGGCTCCTGAATCCGGATCTTCTGGAAGTCCGTGTACTTGGACTTCTCCTCCAGGAGTTCGAAGTCCCTCTTGCCACAGAAGGGACAGGAGAGGGGCTTCTTGAGTGAAGGACCCTCCTGAACCACCGGGACCTGGTTCCCACAGGCCTTGCAGGCCCAGACGGCCACCTTTATCCTGGGCATCACGTCCGTTACTTCGCGGACTATGCCCTCCACCACGATGATCTTCCCGATGAATTCGGAGGAGAGGTCCCTGATGAGGACCTTCCGGACGCTGGGCACGTTCTTTATGCCCACGCGGATGACCATGTCCTTGGGGGCGCCGGGTATCTCTATGCGCTGGGCCGCGTACTCGAAGAGCTCCCTGTAGTAGTCGGGGTTCTCGAGGAACTCGTCGGCCATGTTGAAGTCGAACTGGGCGAGCTTGGCGTAGTCAATGAGGAGCCTCCGCTTCTTGGGATAGTTCTTGCTGATCTCTACCAGGTCGTCCATGTGATATATCCTCAGGAACTGCTCCGCCTTCTGGACCAGCTCCTCGTTGGACGTCACGTCCTCGGGGAAGAAGGTCAGCTCCACGCTCTTAGTTTGTGAAGGTAAGGTATATTAACTTGGGTGCTTCGAACTTCGAAGTGTTCTCCGCCTCTCTTTCTTTTCCCGAACCAGAGGAATGCGCCTCTCCCAGCCGCAAACGAGACACTGGTAAACTATCATCGGGTAGGGCCGGGAAATTAGCCTTACCCTAAGGGTTTCAGCGTCCCAGAGGGTTTTGCAGTTCTTGCAGAAGCGTAGCTTCCACTTCCCCAGCTTTACCCTGTGCTTCCGGGCCACCCTCGTGGCGAGATCCACGTATCGGCGGGCCAGCTCCCTGTCCTCCGTTTTCTCGGCCAGAGAAAAGAGTATTTCCACGCGCTCGGCGGCAATCTTCCTCTGGTACTCCTTGTCCCTCCGGGTGATGCGGGCCACCCTTAATAAGGGACGGCCCTTAGTAAAAACGTGGAGGTAGTCAAGAGGGGGGCCGAGGCCATCATCTACGCCGACGGGGAGAGGATCATCAAGGTGAGGATGAAGAAGGGCTACAGGCATCCGGAGCTGGATCGGCGCCTGAGGCTCTCCCGGACCCGCCGGGAGGCAAGACTCCTCAAGAAGGTCAGGGAGATGGGTGTCCCGGCACCGAAGGTGATGGAAGTGGACGAGGAGAACTTCCGCATCGTGATGGAAAGGATAAGGGGACCCACGCTGAAGTCCGTGCTATTGAAAGAAAAGAGGAGCGACCTGATGGAGCGGCTGGGGGAGCTGGTGGCCACCCTCCACCGGAACAACGTGATCCACGGCGACCTCACCACCTCCAACGTCATCGTCTCCGGCGACCTCTACCTCATTGACTTCGGCCTCGGGGAGGTTAGCCACAGGGTGGAGGACAAGGCCGTGGACCTGGTCTGCTTCGAAAAGAGCTACACGGCCACGCACCCGGACTTCCCGGAGGGATGGGAGGCCTTCATAGAGAGTTACCGGAGGAACTACCCCGGCGCCGAGAAGGTGCTAAGGCAAATGGAGGCCGTGAAGCGGCGGGCGCGATATTTATAAAACATTCTGTCCTTTCAGATGGTGGATAGCATGGCGCGCATACACGCCCGTCGAAAGGGCAAGTCGGGCTCCAAGAAGCCCCCGTCCAAGGTTCCACCCAAGTGGGTGGAGAGGAGCCCCGAAGAGGTCGAGAAGCTGGTTGTGGAGCTGGCCAAGCAGGGTTACTCCACCGCCATGATCGGCCTCATTCTCAGGGACCAGTACGGCGTCCCCGACGTCAAGGTCATCACAGGTAAGCCCATCCTCAAGATCCTCAAGGAGCACAACCTCGCTCCTTCACTTCCCGAGGACCTGGCCAACCTCATACGCCGGGCCCTCAGGGTGAGACGTCACTTGGAGAAACACAAGAAGGACATGCACAACAAGGTGGCCCTGGAGCGCATCGAGTCTAAGATCAAGCGCCTGGTGAAGTACTACAGGCGCGCGGGCGTGCTCCCGCCTGACTGGCGCTACACGCCCGAGAAGGCAGCCATCCTGGTGAAGAGATGAAGGTAAAGCTCATACTCAGAGGATACGAAGAGCTCATCTTCGAGGGATCGCCCTCGGAGGTGCTGGAAGCTGCCGACAGCGTCGTGGTGGACTGGAAGGTGAGGTTCCATGGCGAAGCGAAGGGTTAGGGCGGTTGACCCCTGGAAAACCAAGCAGTGGTTCGTCATAAAGGCCCCAAAGGTCTTCGGGGAGAAGGACGTGGGCCAGACGGCGGCCCAGGAGCCGGACATGCTCATCGGGAGGACCGTGGAGGTCCTGGGCTCCGAGGTCACGGGCTCCCTCTCCCACCTCCAGTACCTTCTCTGGTTCAAGATCAACAAGGTGGTGGGTTCCAACGCCTTCACGGACCTCGTGGGCTATGAGCTGGAGCGCTCCTTCATGAAGAGGCTTACCCGCAGGCACATCTCCAAGGTGGAGGTCGTCTTTGACGTGGAGACCCGGGACAAAAAGAAGCTCCACGTCAAGGCCATCGCCTGGACGGCTGTGAAGGTTTCCCGAAAGAAGCGGACGGACATGAGGAAAAAGATGATGGAGATGATCACGGAGGAGGCCAAGAAAAAGGACAAGGACGAGCTCATAAAGGAGTTCTTCGCCGGTGACCTCACAAAGCGCATAGCCGAGGAGCTGAAGAAGATCGCCCCCATACGCAGGGTGGAGATCGCCAAGGTCCGCTACATCCCCGAGGAAGTGGAGAAGGTTCCCGCGTCCTCCTCATGAACCCCATCATCCCTGTCCTTTGGTTCTTGCCGGCCTACGTGGCCAACGCCACGGCCACATTTTCAAAGAAGTTTCCACGCACCCATCCCGTGGACGGCGGGCTCACCCTCGGCGGGAGGCGTATCCTCGGCGACGGAAAAACCGTGGAGGGCTCACTTATTGGAATAATTTCGGGCACCATGGCGGGCCTCGTCGTCTACTCCGTTCTGGGCCTTCCCTCCCCTCTGGAGAGCTTCCTTCTGGCCACCGGCGCCATGCTGGGCGACATGTTGGGCAGCTTCATAAAGCGGCGGCTGGGACTCCCCCGTGGATCCGAGGCCCCCCTGCTGGATCAGCTGGACTTCGTCATCGGGGCCTTCCTCCTCGTTCCGCCGCCGCCGGACTGGGCGGTGATCATACTCGTCGTCACGCCACTGCTCCACAGGATGGGCAGCATACTGGGGCACCGCATGGGTGTGAAGAATGAACCTTGGTGAGAAAATCAGCGCCGTCCTCTCATACATCCCCTACGGCGTTGCATATGGTATAATTTTTGCAAGTCCCCTGGCGGGGGCCATTTCCTACCTGGGGATGACGATCCTCGCCCTTTACCTCCTTGATCAAAAGGAGCGGCGCTGGCGCCACTACGCGGTGACGGCCCTCGCGGGCTTCCTGCTGGCCCTGGCCACGTCGTTACTTTCAAAAAGCTTTTCAGGGTTATAGTAGAACGGAGCCCCGTGGTGTAGCGGCCAAGCATGCGGGACTCTGGCTCCCGCGACCGGGGTTCGAATCCCCGCGGGGCTACTTCCTTCTTATACCACCTCTCTCCAAATAACCCCGTGGAGTTCAGGTTGCCGTCCCTCGAGGAGAGGCGCCGCTTTTACCTAAAACATTTTGACTACAGGAGGGCCGTGGCCTTCGTGAAGCGGCACGACGACAACCCCGTCTTTGCCGTGAAGCTGGGGGCCAACTCCGGTATCTACGACCCTCGCTTCGAGGAAAAGATAAGGAGGAGGGTGAACGTGCTCTTCCTGGGCCCCCTCCTGGAGCGCCACTCCCCGAGGGAGCTGGGAAAGGTCTTCGCCCGCTACGCGCCCGAGGGGGTGTACTACTGGAGGAATCGGGTGAGGGAGTATGCGTTATGTAGAGTATGCCCTCACAAGCGGCGTCGGGACTACTCCAAGTGCTTCTCATGTTCTAACTTCAGGGGGCAGGAGCTGGCCTTCGACGTGGACGCCGACGTGAACGGGGATCTAAAAGGGGCCGCCAGGGCCACGGATCTCATCCACGACGAGCTCCCCTACAGGGAAAAGGTTCGCGTCTTCTCGGGGCGGGGCTTCCACGTCCACGTTTTTGATGAAGAGGCCTACGCCCTCGACCTTGAGGAACGAAAGAAGCTGGCAAAGCGCTTCGAGAGGTACATAGACCCGTGGGTAACCGCCGGCAACGCCACGCTGATACGCTTACCCTACACCCTCAACGGATTAAGTGGCACGGTGGTCCTGCCACTCCCCTCTACCGCGACGGAGTTCTGCAGGCAACACTGCCCCGAAAACGAAGAAAAGTAGACGGATTGCTTCACCACTCGTCGTCCTCGAAGTCACCCTCGAAGTCGTCCTCGTCAAAGGGAAAGTCCTCGTCCTCTTCCCACTCCTCGTCCCAGGACTCCTCGTCGTACTCGTCCTCCGGGAAAACCTCTTCCTCTTCCTCCTCGTAATAGTAGTAGTACTTCTTCTCCTTCTCCTTGTCGACTGCCATGCTCTTAGCTACAACTCAAAACTTAAAAAGCACACCGGCGACCCTTTAAATACCTCGGAGCCATAATGATTTTAATGTCTTTGAGCAGGCTGGCCCGCCGGACGCTCTCGGACCTGGTGGACGTCCCCGCGCTGCTCACGGCCACACTCATCTTCTACCTCATCATCAACTTCGTTTCCATCCCCATCCACGACGCCATACTCAATGCCCTGGCTGAGTACGTGCTGACCTTCTCCTTTGCCCGCTCCGTTTACGCCTTTTTCTCCTCCCTGACGGACCCAATCGTCCTGTTCTCCCTGTTATTAACCCTGATCCTCCACCTCTACGTCTACGCCTTCGTGGTGGCGAGGATATGGCAGAAGCGAACGGGCGAGATAGACAATCCCTTCAGGCGGGCCGTCGAGAGGATGATCCACGTCTTCGTGGCGGGCCTCTTCGTTTCCTTCCTGCCGCTCCTCTTCTTCATTCTTTTCCTCATATTTCAGGCGGTTCCGCCGTGGAACACCGTTTACTTCATCCTCTTCTTCCTCTCCACTTTCCTCTGGGTGCCGCTGACCCTTCCGGTCATAGCGGCCGCCGTGGTGGAGAACCTCAGGGGCAGGGACATCGTCTACGAGGGGATGCTGGCCGGCCGCGTCTACTGGTGGAAGATATTCCTGCTCCTCTTCATCCTCGGCCCCGTCCTCTTCTTCATCTTCTCCTACGTCTACCTCGTCCCCGTGCTGGGCCCAGCCCTCTACACGGCCCTCAGCACCATCTACGTTTTAGCCCTTTCAGCCGAGTCTTACTACGGCTTCAAGCACGGGGAGTGAGAGGATGCAGAAGATCCTCAAGAGCCTCGAGAAGGCCAAGGATAGCCGCCACCGCCGCATGGTAGTGATACAGGGCAAGGGGAAGGAGCCGGCGGCGGTGGCGGCAGAGCTCTTCGAGAAGGCCAAGGACGTCCTCGGGCTGAACAAGGTCCTCTACATGGCCGAGTTCCCCCAGGACAAAAGGGACGACGAGGAACGCTACAAAACCTTCACGAAGAAGGTCAGCCTCGACGTGGAGAGGGTCCCCTACGCCAAGGCCAAGTCCGTCCTGGGGAGGACGTACGACGCGCTGGTCTTGGACGCCTTCCACAACTTCCCTGCCAAGGACATAGGCATAGCCGTGGAGACCATCCGCGGACCCGGCCTCATCGCCGTCCTCGTGCCCCCTCTGGACGACTGGATCAACCGCAAGCTCTTCTTCCACTCCCAGTACGTGGTGACACCTCCCTACACGGTGGAGGACTGTGGCAACATCTACCAGCGCCGCATCGTCAAGAAGTGGAAGGAGCACCCGGGTATCTTCATCCTCAGGGGCAAGAAGATGGAGTCCGGTAAGGAGCCCCGGGTCCGAAAGAAGAAGAAAAAGGAGATCAAGATACCCAAGGGGACGCTGCTCCCCGAGGAGATATACAGGCTGGCCGTCACCCAGGATCAGGTGGACGCCATACACGCCCTCGAAGGTGCTCTCCGGCCCGGATCCGCCTACGTGCTCCTTGCAAACAGAGGGAGGGGCAAGTCGGCGGCCCTCGGACTGTTCCTCGCAGGCCTCCTCTACGTCTCGGCCAAGAACAAGCTAAAGGTGGTGGTGACGGCACCCTCCCGCCAGAACGTGGAAGAGCTCTTCAAGTTCCTCAAGAAGGGCCTCGAGGCGCTGGGCATAAAGAAGGGCGGGAAGTACAGGGTAGACTACAAGAAGGCCACGGTGGTGTACGCCGACCCCCTGGAGGCCGTTAAAGAGAAGGGAGACCTGCTCGTGGTGGACGAGGCCGCCGGCATCTACCTCTCTATCCTCAAGGAGATGCTCCCCCGCTTCAAGTCTTTCATATTCTCCACCACCACCCACGGCTACGAGGGCACCGGCAGGCTCTTCCAGTACCGCTTCCTGCCCATGCTGGAGGAGCGCCTGAAGGTGAAGATGATAAAGATGGAGGAGCCCATCCGCTACGGGGAGAACGACCCCATAGAGCGCTGGCTCTACGACGTCTTCCTCCTGGACGCCGAGCCCGCCAAGATCAGCAAGAAGGACCGCAAAGAAGTGAGCAAGAAGAAGCTGAACTTCTTCCACGAGGACAGGGAGAAGCTCTTCTTAGAAGACGAGAAGACCCTGAGGGAGTACATCGGCATCTACGTTTTCGCCCACTACAGGAACAACCCGAGGGACATTGCCATCCTGGCGGACGCCCCCAACCAGAACGCCTTCACGGTGAAGACAGACTCGGGGAAGGTGGTGGGCTCCCTCCAGGTGGCCGAGGAGGGGGGCCTCGGCGAGGAGCACATATACCGGATGCTGGAGGGCGAGCTGGTCTTCGGCAACATCATCCCCGACATCTTCCTCAAGTACTACGAGTTCAAGGACTTCGCCCGGGAGAAGGGCTACCGGGTGGTGAGGATCGCCACTCACCCTGAGCTCCAGGGTATGGGCATCGGCAGCTTTGCCCTCCGCCACCTGGAGGCCTACGCCAAGGAGAAGGGGCTCGCGTGGGTGGGGGCCGGCTTCGGCGCCTCCCTGAAGGTGGTGAAGTTTTGGAAGAAGAACGGCTACGTGATGGTGCACGTATCTCCCAAAAGGAACCCCGAGAGCGGCGAGTACTCCACAATATTCGTCAAGCCCCTGAAGAAGAAGGTGGAGCGCTTCGTGAACGTGGCCAACTACTCCGCCAAGTCCCGCCTCGTGGAGGAGCTCGGGAATTACTATTACTACATGGAGCCGGAGGTGGCCTACGAGCTCCTCAGCTCCGGTCCCTCCAGGAGAGTTCCCATCAACCTCTCTGAGGGTGAGCTCCGTCGTCTCAAGCGCTACATCGAGGGATCCCTCTTCTACGACGCCGCCTCCGACGTGGTGAGCAAGGTGGTGCGCTGGTACTTTTTGAGTGGCATGGAGCCTGAGATCCCCCAGACAGACGCCCTCTACCTCATAGAGAAGGTCCTCAAGAAGAAAACGTGGAAGGAGGCGGCGAAGGTCTTCAAGATGGACCCCTTGAAGTTCGCCAAGCGCTTTGACAGGATAATGGCCCGCATAGCGGAGCCCATCGTGGAGGAGTACCTATGATGATACACTTCCTGCCCAAGTACGTGAGGAGCGTCCTCTCGGGGAAGAAGCGGGCCACCGTGAGGCTCGGCCGCAAGGGCGTGAAGCCCGGGATGACGGTTTACCTCGCCGTGGGCGGGAGGCCCTTTGCCAAGGCCAAGGTGGTGAAGGTCTCCCACAAGAAACTGAAGGAACTGTCCCCCGAGGAGATAAAGAAGGAGGGTTACTCCTCTTTCAAAGAGTTGCTCCGGGAGCTCCGGGAGATATACCCCGTCATATCCCCCGAGGACGAGGTCACCTACATCGAGTGGCGCATCCTCGAGAAATAAAAGGAAGTCGTGTCTTCCACTAACGTGTACCTGCGGCGCTACGTCTCGGGGGAGATCATCGTCAACCCTTCCGTCTTTGACCCCGACTACATACCCGAGGAGCTCCCCTTCAGGGAGGGCCAGCTGGACGCCATCGCCCGGGAGATCGCCTACTTCGTCGAGAGGGGTGTCAAGACGAACCTGTTTCTCCATGGGCCTCCAGGGACGGGCAAGACCGCCTCCGTGCGAAAGATCTTCAACGAGATCAACGCCGTCTTCTCCAACGTGAAGACGATTTATGTAAATGTCTGGCAGAACAGAACGAGGACCGCCATACTTTCAGCCATAGCCAGCGCCCTCGGAATACCGGTTCCCGTGAGGGGCTTCTCTATCCCCGAGCTCATGGAATACATCGAGCGCTTCACGGAGGGCAGGAAGGTGGTCCTCGCCCTGGACGAGGTGGACAGGCTGCTCTCCAACACGGACATCCTCTACGACCTCTCGAGGCTCCCCTCCAACTTCCTCCTCATCTCCATATCTAACCGGCCGGACTTCCTGGCTCTCGTGGACCCAAGGATCAGCTCCACCCTCTTCCACAGCGCCATAGAGTTCCCCCGCTACACGGTCCCCCAGCTCGCGGAGATCCTCAGGAGGAGGGCGGAGCTGGGCCTGCGGCCCGGATCCTACGACGACGCCGTGTTGAGGGCAGCGGCCGCCGTTGGCTACGCCCGGGGCGGTGACGCGAGGATAGCCATCGCCGCCCTTGTGGAGGCGGCCAAGCTCGCCGAGAGCGAGGGGAGAAGTAAGATAACCGTGGATGACGTGAAGAGGGCCAAGGAGGGCCTCGAGCTCCCCGTGGAGTTAGACCCGAAGCTGAACCTCATCCTTTCCATCCTTAAAGAAAAGGGACCCATGAGGAGCAGTCAGCTCTACGACGAGTTCAGGAAGCTGGTCCCCGTCACCATGAGGAGCTTCAGGAACTACCTGAGCCAGCTGGAGAATCTGGGCTTCATAGAGACCCGCCGCCTCAAGACCCGGGGCAACGTACGGCTGGTCATCCCCAAGCGTTAAAAGGGAGAAGCACCTTCTTAGCCCATGGACAACAAGGAGGTGGCCCTGGAACTCCTCAAGCTGTACCTCCAGTACCACAGGGAGAGGATGGACCTGGAACACCTCGTGGAGGCCTACCTGGCCATCCTCGCGGCCCTCGAGGGAGGGCTCCCGTCTCCTGCTCCGCAGGAAGCGGCTCCCCAGACCCAGGGTAGTTCCCAGCCGGACGACGACAGCCTCTTCGACTTCAAGGAGCCCCTGAGCCTTTCAGATAAGGAGGCTTAGATCTCGTCGATGGGGTACACCACCATCCCCCTCTCCCTCGTTATCTCGATGGGGTGTATGTAGGGGGAGTGGGCGGTGCCCCTCATTTTCCTTATGTGGAGCGTCCTGACGGTGGGCCCCCCTCCGCCGAGGTAGGAGAGCACGATGACGCCGTCGGCCACGAACTCCTCCACGCCGTACTTGGAGAACTGCTTGGAGCCCTCGGGTATCTCGGATGTTATGATGGACGTGAGGCCGCTCTTCATGAGCACGTAGCTCATCTTCAGTATGGCCTTGCGTATCTCGTTCTCGTTCTCGTAGCGGAAGCCCAGGGCCGGAAGCGAGTCCACCACCACCCGCTTGGCCCCCATCTCTTTGGCCGCCTTGATGATCTCCACCAACAGGCGGTCCAGGTCGAAGCCGCTCTCGGGCATGTGGTAGACTTCCTCCGATGGGAGGCCGGCCTTGGCTATGGAGGCGTCTATGATGCGTATCATGTCCTTCTCCTCTTCCTTCTTAAAGTCCCAGCCAAACTGGAGCATGTCCTCCCTGATGAGGTCCGGCCGCTCGTCGAGGGTGACGAAGATGCCGGGCTCGTCGTAGTCCACGGCCCCCTTGTAGATGAACTGGGCCGAGAAGATGGTCTTACCCGTTCCCGTGGCTCCGGAAACGAGTATCATTCTCCTGCGGGGGAAGCCCCCCTCTATGAGCTCGTCAAGGCCGTCGATGCCCGTGGGAACCCTTTCCATGAACCAAGAATATCGCAACCCCTTCTTACCCTTTTCGATGGTAGATGTTATAGTGGCGAGGAGGGAGCCCGCCCGGGAGCTTTATGTAGAAGAGATCCTGGAGTCGGGCAGGCGCTACGCCGTGGCCGGCTACGTGGTGGACTTCGACCCCCACAAGGGGGAGGGAAAGATAGACGACGGGAGTGGTGTGCTGCGCGTCGTCCTGGAGAACTTCATATTTGCCGAGGAGCTGGACGTGGGCCGCTTCGTGCGCGTCATCGGCAAGGTTTACCTCTCCTCCGAGGGCAAGGTGATGCGCGTGGAGCTGGCCCACAGGCTCGGCGTTTCCCCAAAGCTATACAAAGAGATAAAAGAGCTTGAGAGGAGGGTGTTAACATGAGAGCGGTCTTTGAAGGAGCGGACGTGTTTAAGAAGAGCATAAAGGCCATCGGGAAGATCGTGGACGAGGGCGTGTTTGTTTTTGACGATGAGGGGATGAAACTGAGGTCCACGGACCCGTCCAAGATCGCGATGGTGGACTTCCTGCTGCCCAAGCACGCCTTCAGGGAATACGAGGTGGAGGGGACCGTCAAGGTGGGCCTGAACATCGACGACATCC
>JAADDC010000064.1 GCA_013154145.1 Candidatus Iainarchaeum sp.
GTCCTCCAAGCAAGCACTGAAATGAATAAAATACTTCTCAGGAAAATAGTTCTTAGCATCCCGGTGCTCATAGCCATCCTCTGGGTGGCCTCCCTGGGGGAGATCAGCACGCCCCTGGGGGAAATGAGCGCCATATGGTGGTACGTGGTCAGCTACCTCGTCGTCTTCGGAGGTGTGTCCCTTGGTAGCGCCCTTCAAAAGAAGGCTCAAGCGGGTAAAGGTTAGGACGCCCGGCGGCAGGGTGGTGTTCCACTTCAGGCGAGAGAAGCCCGGCAAGCACGTCTGCGCCCTCTGCGGAAGACCCCTCCACGGCGTCCCCCACGGCAGGAGACCCGTGGAGGTGAGGAAGCTCTCCAAGACCGAGCGAAGGCCCGAGAGGATCTTTGGCGGCGTGCTCTGCGCCGACTGCGCCCGCAGGGTCATAGAGATAGCCTTCTACGTCAAAACGGGGGCCAAGGACATGTCCACCGTGGACATCAAGATGAGGCCCTACGTGGAAGCGGTACTCAAGAGGATGGTGTTAGCATGATAAGGAAGGGTTCCGTCTGCGTGGTCACCAGCGGCAGGTACGCCGGCCGGACCGTCATCGTCACGGAGGTCATAGACGACCTCTTCGTCAAGGCCAAGGGCAAGGGCATCAAGGAGCGCCGCTTCAACAAGCGGCACCTGCTCCCCACGGGAAAGGTGGTTGAAGACGTAGAGAAGGCCCTGGAGGAGTTGGCTTGAAGTTCCCGTGGGAAAGGGAACGGGTTCTATACGTGAAGGCCGAGGAAGAGGAAGGTCCCTGGGGGAAGCGGCCAGAGGAGCGAAGCGTGGAAGAGCTCCTCAAGGCCTCCATCGTCAACCTCGACAAGCCCCCCGGTCCCACTTCCCACGAGGTGGTTTCCTGGGTAAAGAAGATCCTCAACGTCAAGAAGGCTGGCCACAGCGGCACCCTGGATCCCAAGGTCACGGGTGTTCTCCCTGTGGGCATAAACGCCGGGACCAAGGTTCTCTACGCCTTGCTGAACGCCGGAAAGGAGTACGTGGGCGTGATGCAACTCCACAAAGACGCTCCCCTCGAAAAGGTTCAGGAGGTGGCCAAGGAGTTCGTGGGGAAGATATACCAGCGGCCGCCCGTCAAGTCCTCCGTGAAGAGAAGACTGAGGGTGAGGGAGGTCTACTGGCTGGAGACCCCCGAGAAGGAAGGCCGCTACGTCCTGTTCAGAACTGGTGTCCAGGCCGGCACCTACGCCCGGAAGCTCTGCCACGACATCGGCCTCGTCCTGGGTACTGGGGCCCACATGGTGGAGCTCCGGAGGACGAGGGTGGGCCCCCTGAAGGAGGACGAGACACTGGTCACCCTCCAGGAGCTCTCGGACGCCTACCACTTCTGGAAGGAGTACGGGGACGACAGGCTCCTCAAGAAGTACCTCCTACCTGTGGAAAAGGCCGTGGAACACTTACCAAAGATTATCATCAGGGACTCGGCGGTGGCGGCCATCGTCCACGGCGCCAATCTCACCGCCCCCGGAGTATTAGCAGTAGAGGAGGGCATAAAGCCGGGGGACCTGGTGGCCCTCTTCACCAAGAAGGGGGAGCTGGTGGCCCTGGCCCACGCCCTCAGGAGCTCCGAAGAGATCGTGGAGATGGAGAAGGGAGAGGTGGCCGACACCTTCAGGGTGATCATGGAGAAGGGGATCTACCCGATCATGTGGAAACGGGGGAAGAAGGATGCTGGGCAAACCTCATAACGTTTTTAACCTCTACTCGGGCAATCGTATACCAGCGGGAGGGATTCTATGGCCGAAATAAGGAACATCGTCCGCATCGCAGGCTTCGACCTGGACGGAACGAAGCCCATCTGGTTCGCGCTCACGGGAGTGAAGGGTGTGGGCATAAACTTTGCCAAGATGGTTTCCAAGATCGTGGCCGAGAAGTTTGGTGTGGATGTCAACACGAAGCTGGGTGAACTCCCCGAGGAGGCCGACGCCTTCATAGAGGAGGTCATCCGGAACCCCATTAAGTATGGCATCCCCCGCTGGGCCGTCAACGACCCCAAGGACTGGTGGACGGGAGAGGACAGGCACCTGGTGGGCACGGACCTGGAGACCCACCTGGTGGCCGTCAAGAAGCGCCTCTTCGAGATCCGCTCCTGGAGGGGTATCAGGCTCGCCAAGGGCCTCAAGGTCAGGGGCCAGAGGACCAAGTCCCACCCCAGGAAGAACAAGATCTCCGTGGTGGGCCGCAAGAAGAAGGGAAGGTAAGGGCGTGGTAGCGTGAGGAGGCTCCGAAAGAAGTGGGTGAGGCCCTTCAAGCGATGGGACAAGAGGAGGATCATCGAAGAGCGAAAACTCATGAAGCTCTACGGCCTCAAGAACAAGAAGGAGCTCTGGAGGGCACAGGCAGAGCTCCGCAGGATCAGGGCCTTCGCCAGGAAGCTGCTCCCCCTCTCCGGTCCCGCGAGGGAGAAGGGTGAAAAGGAGCTCCTGGGAAGGCTGTACAGGCTCGGCCTGCTCCCTGAAAACGCCACCCTCGACGACGTGCTCTCCCTCACCGTCAGCGATCTCCTGGAGCGACGCCTCCAGACCATGGTCTGGAGGAAGGGCCTGGCAAGGACCGTGAAGCAGGCCCGCCAGTTCATCGTCCACGGTCACGTTTACGTGGGTGGCAGGAGGGTCAGGTCCCCCTCCTACTGGGTAAAGAGGGGCGAGGAAAACCAGATAAGCCTCGATCCCCACATCTACGACTACGTGAAGTTCAGCGGAGAGGTGGAGAAAAAGCCCTCTGAGGAGGTGGCCGCTTGACGAAGGAGAACGTTCCCAAGGTCGCAGTCGTCCACATACTCTCCTCCAAGAACAACACCATCGTCCACGCCACGGACATAACGGGAGCCGAGACCATAGCCATTTCCTCCGGAGGGCAGGTGGTGGACGCCGACAGGAAGAAGAGGACGCCCTACGCGGCCATGAAGGCCACGGAGAAGGTGGCCCAGAGGCTGAAGGAGCTGGGCTTCCGCTACGTCATCGTCAAGGTGAGGGCCCCCGGCGGCAACAAGTCCAGGACGCCGGGCCCCGGCGCCCAGGCGGCCATCAAGGAGCTGGTCCGCCAGGGCCTCAAGATCGTGAGGATACACGACGTGACGCCCATACCCCACGACGGAACCCGCAGAAGGGGTGGCAGAAGGGGTAGGAGAGTGTGAAGGTAGAGCTGATAGAGAAGGACGAGGAGAGCGCCACCTTCCTGGTGAAGGGAGCGAACACTGGGCTCATGAACGCCTTCAGGCGGGCCATCATCTCGGAGGTGCCCACCCTCGCCATACACGAGGTGTACTTCTTCGAGAACAGTTCGCCCCTCTGGGACGAGTTCATAGCCCACAGGCTGGGTCTCATCCCCCTGAAGGCCGAGTACGGCACCTACGACGAGAACACGGAGGTCAGCTTCACCCTCGACGTGAGCGGGCCCGCCACGGTCTACTCGGGCCAGCTGGTCTCCTCGGACTCCTCCGTAAAGCCCGCCGACGACAAGATCATCATCGTGAAGCTCATGGACGGCCAAAAGCTCAGGCTCGAGGCCAAGGCCCGCATGGGCAACGCCCGCATGCACGCCAAGTGGCAGGCGGGCCTCGCCTCCTATAGGTACGTCTACCGGGCCGAGGTGAAGGACCCCGAGGCCGTGAAGAAGGAGGGCCTGGATCCCAAGCAGGTGGAGAAGGAGAACAAGTCCTCCATGGGGTTGAGCGACGCCACCCTGAACGTGCTCAAGGACGTGGAGGAGCTCAACCCCGACGCCGTGGAGCTGAAGAGAAACAAGGATCAGTTCATCTTCTACGTGGAAACCTACGGAAACATGACGCTCCCCGAGCTCATAAGGGCGGCCACAGACGTCCTGAGCAGGGAGCTGGAGGAGCTGGCCAAGGTGATAGGATGAAGAGGACCGGACCCACGAACCCGTACCTGAGGGGACTCATCATCGACCTGGAGATAGCCGCCAGAAAGAACGACGCCCCCATCTGGAAGAGGGTGGCAGAGCTGCTCTCTCGCTCCACCCGCCGGCGCATAGAGGTGAACGTGGGGAAGATCGACAGGGTGAGCAAGGAGGGCGACGTTGTCGTGGTGCCCGGCAAGGTCCTGGGTGCCGGAACCATAGGCAAGAAGGTCACCGTGGCCGCCTGGCGCTTCACGCCCGCCGCAAAGCAAAAGATAGAGGCCGCCGGCGGCAAGGCAATAAGTATTTATGAACTCCTGCGCCAGAATCCAAAGGGTAGCGGGGTGGTGATTGTCGCATGACGCTCATCGTGGACGGAACCAACAAGCCCCTGGGCAGGCTCGCCTCGGAGGTGGCCCAGCTCCTGAAGAAGGGCTACCCCGTGGTGATCGTCAACGCCGAGAAGATCGTGGTGTCCGGCACCATGGAGGGGGTGCTTCCCAAGTTCAAGAGGCGCTACGACCTCAGAACCCTCTCCAACCCCATCAAGCAAACTCCCCGCTGGCCCCGGACCCCCGAGGGGATAGTTAGAAAAACCATTGCAGGTATGATACACAGGGACGATAGAACTAAGCTCCTCAAGCGCCTCAAGGTCTTCAGGGGCGAGCCCCCGGTGGAGGGGAAGCGCATTGACCTCAAGCTCAGAACTCCCTCCCGCTTCGTGTACATACAAGATATAGCGAGGGCACTGGGTGGTGTAGAATGAGCGCCAAGAAGAAAAAGAAGGCCATAACCAAGGTCATCCAGACCAAGGCCAAGAAGAAGAAGGCCATCGCCAGGGCAACCCTTTTTTATCCCGGAAAGGGCGTCGTGAGGGTCAACGGCTACCTCCTCGACGTCTGGCAGAACAACAAGTACCTGCAGATGATGCTCCAGGAGCCCCTGATACTGGCGGGCGACATCAGCCAGAAGGTGGACATCTACGTGAACGTGAGGGGAGGGGGTTTCATGGGGCAGGTGATGGCCGTCAGGGGTGCCATCGCCAAGGCCCTGGCCAACCTGGTGGGCGACGACCTGCGGAAGAAGTACCTCGAGTACGATAGGACGCTCCTGGTGGACGACGTGAGGCAGGTCGAGCCCAAGAAGCCACTTGGAAGGAAGGCAAGGGCCAAGAAACAGACCTCCTACAGGTGAGAAGATGCTACCGCCCGTGAGATGCTTCACCTGCGGCAAGCCCATCGGCGGAAAGATATTTCAGGAGTTCCAGAGGAGGGTTCAGAGGGGAGAGGACCCCAAGAAGGTCATGGACGAGCTAAAGGTCAAGCGCTACTGCTGCCGCACGGTGCTCCTCTCAACGGTGGTTCTGGTGGACGACATCGCCCCCTACCACAGCTTCAACTTCCCCTGACCTTCTTTTTATGTATAGAGCTGTCACCACTCTGGTCAATCCAAGCCTATAAATAGGGGTCCTTTCTCTTACCATTGCGCGCGGATGAGGGGGTGTAAGGAAGAGGTGGGAAAGGGGACCGGGGGAAGGGAAGCCCACCCGGCGTAGGGGACGAGGAATGAAGGTCAAGCGCTTCCCCCGGTCCCCCCAAGAGGCACCCCACCCTCTACTTCTCCCTTAACCTTCTCTTCAACCACTCCCTGAACCTTTTGATTCCGTCCATTCCGTAGAGGCTGGCGGCAGCGGCGACCATCACCACCGCCATGTCCTTGACCGTCCCTCCCCAGGTGGGAGCCGAGAAAGAAAAGGTGCCGTACTCGTGCTCGAGGATTTCATAAATAAGTCTTCCTCCGCCCACCACCAGAAGAGAAAGTTTTCTGGCCGTCTTCGGGTCATAACCCCTCTTGACGAACAACCTGTGGAAGGCCTGAGCCATAGGCGCTGCAATAAGGGGATCCAGCACGTCGTCGAGCATCAAAGGCCTTTTACTGACGTCCGGGTCAAAACGCCCGAGGACTTTTCTCACGGGCACCGCGAAGGCCACCCCGGCTGCAAATCCCCTGAGTGTATTTTTAACGTACTCTTTGCTGCGTTCCCTCAGGGAGCGTTCCATTCTTCCACCTAAACGTAAAACGCTATGGCGGCATAGTCGACGACGGAGGAGTAGTCGCCGTTGACCTCCCCCGAGTTGGAGAAGTGGAGGAGCTTGGCGGAGGCGCCCTGTTCCCGGGCCCAGAGTATAAGTGAAGCGATGGGGCCCGGGCCGCAGGGGGAAGCCTTGAGCTCCTCAACGAGGCGTAGGAAGCGCCGGGCGTCGAGGTCCAGGATCGCCTCGATGAGCTTGAAGTCCACCTCCCTTCCCCAGTCGGCGGGCACGTAGTGGGAGAAGTCCGAGGAAGCAAGGAAGAGAACGTTTTCTGGAACCGCGGAGGCCAGATCCTTGGCATATTCGTAGTTCTGGATGAGCATGACCACGGGCACAAAGGAAAAGTCATCGCCCCACACGTACTGGAGGAACGGCAGCTGAACCTCCACCGAGTGTTCTTGTAGATGGGCCTCCACGTCGAAGGAAGCGTAGAGGGAGCGCTCCACGACCTCCTGGGCCAGGGCCTCATTCACCTGAACGTAGCCCAGCGGTGTCACCCACTCCCCCCGGGGAAACACCGAGAGGGGGGTTCCCAGCCCCGTGTGGTTGGGGCCGGCGATGAGTACCTCCCGGGGCCTCTCCTTGGCCAGGAGCTTGTAGAAGTGGGCAGCGGTGCGACCGGAGTAGATGTACCCTGCGTGGGGGACCACCGCCCCAATGATCCTCCCTGGAACCTCGGGAGGGCTGGCAGAACGAAAGAGGGCCTCCAGCATACGGTAAAGTTCCTCGGGATCGGAGGGGTAGAAGTAGCCCGCCACCGCCGGGTACCTGATCATCCCTCAAACTCCTCCAGGGGGACAGGGAACTTGTCCCTGCTCTCGATCATCCCCTTATTGAGCATGTACTCCCGGGCGAGGATCCAGTAGATGAGGGCCAGGGACTTCCTGCCCCTGTTGTTGCCGGGAATGACGAGGTCTATGTTGTGGAAGGTGTTGCCGGAGTTGGCGATGGCCAGGACGGGGATCCTTGCCCGGGCGGCCTCCAGTATGGCCTCCCTGTCCGATATGGGATCCGAGACGAAGACCACCTCGGGCTCTATGTATTCCTTTCCGTAGGGGTTGGTGAAGGTGCCCGGAACGAAGCGCCCCACGATGGCAATGGCCCCTATCACCTCGGCGAACTTCTTGGCCGGGTGCTGGGCCTGCTTTCGCCGGGCAACCACAACGATGTCCCCCGGCTCGTAGTAGGAGAGGAACCTGCCTGCAATGCGCAGGCGCTCATCGATCTTCGTGATGTCAAAGATGTTGAGCCTGTCGGGACGGGTCTTGTAGATGAACTTGCTCATGTCCTTGGTCCTAAAGGTGGTTCCGATGTGAACGCCCGCCGAGAGGTACTTCTCTACGGGCACGAGAAGCTGGACGTTCTTCCGTCTCGCCATGCTTAGATGATAAATCCATTAACCTAATAAAAATCACGGTCATTGCTTCCCTTTCCTCTATAAAACCTTCTGACGTAGCTAAAACCATGTACGTGCGGAAGCGACACGTGGAAATGTTAAAGCGGCTCAAGGAAGGGGAGAAGGTAAGGGGAATACAGTTCCTGGAGCTCTACATCCAGGGTTTTATCACCAAGGATGGAAGGCTAACGCCCGCCGGAGAGCTGATTGCTCGCCTGGAGCCCAAGGATGAGCTCTTCATCGCTTCCGACACGGTGAAGGAAGCCGAGCTCTACGTGAAGACCGGCTTCATCCCCGAGGAGTGGAAGAAGGACCTGGAGAGCAGGGGGCTGAGCGTCGAAGATTTACCTTTTATCTACGAGGCCTACGAAAAGGCTAAACCTGTCGTGATGCTCACGCCCTACGTCATCTCATTCATCGAGGAGATTCCCCCGGCGGGGGACTACGACGAGCTCATACGCTTCAAGGACATGAAGGACTACGGCCACAACGTGGTCAACGCCCTACAAGCTATGAGACTACTCTTCATTTCCCCTCCCAAGAAGGGCCGCAGAACCTACGCCCTTTCTGGAGGTGCCCGGCGCATCCCTGAGTTTGCCTTCTCCCTCACGGAGACCGTCTTCATCGGAGAAGAGGAGATGGAGAAGCTAGAGAAGGAGATCAGGGACGAGTCCCTCGTGCGCTACGGCCTCCAGACAGAGGAAGGAAAGCTCACGGAGATGGGTGAGCGCCTCGTCTCCGCCCTCAGGGAGAAACACCCCTACGTGAGACCGGTTTACCTCGGCGAAAACGAGCTGGACGCCCTGAAGAAGATGGCGGACTGGCAGGAGCGCTACTCCGACGAAAAGGACCGCATCCGCAGAGTGAAGAAGGAGTTCCCCGGGGAGCTCCTGAGGCTGCTCCAGTTCAGGGGCCTCATCACGGACGACTACAAGGTGACCCCAGAGGGTAAAAAGGCCATCGAGTACGGGGTCACCACCGTGGACGGCATGAGGGCTGTGGTCTTCTCTCTTATGGGTGATCCGCCCGCCTACGACTGGCTGGAAAAGGCCCGGGAAGAAGGCCTCTTCCACTGGTGGATCACGTCCAAGGCCGAGTTCTTCCTGGACCTGGGCCGGCAGGCCATCAAGTTCCCCTACATCACCAAGTACGACACGGCCATTCTGGCCCACATCCCCCGCAGGAGGTACGTCACCGTGGAGGACCTCATGAGAGCAGTGGAGGAAAAGGTGGGCCGCTACGACAGGGCCATCGGCGAGGCCGAGACCAAGGGACTCATCAGGGTGTTCCAGAACGACAGCGTGAGGCTCACGGAGTTCGGCGAGAAGATGAAGGAGGTCGTGGAGTACGCGAACCTGCCGGAACTCCTCAACACCAGCCTAGCCATCACGCCCGAGACGTGGAAGATCATCAGGGCCCTCTACGAAAACGAGGAGGAGGTCAACTACATCTGGAAGAAGGCCGACGAGAACCGCAAGGACTACTACCAGGAGCTGGCCAAGTTCGTGGCCAAGGTCACCCGCATGGACGAAGAAGAGGTCCTGAAGTTCATGAAACTCCTGCACATCACGGGCTTCCTGGGTAGCAAGTACCTGACGGAGGCCGGCAGGAAGCTGGCAGAGGTACTGGACGTCAGGGTGGAGGGATCCTAAGGGGATCCACCGCCACGAACCAGTACCTCCTCGTCTCTTCACTCTTTCTCAAGGCCCTGAGAAGCGGGGAAACGTCCAGGAGCCGCTCGCCGCTCTCGAGGTAAACGTCGGGCTTGGAGTAGAAGGAGGGCCTGCGCCCGAGTATCACGGCATCCTCGCCGTAGCGAGAGGCAAGCTTTTCGTAGACCTCCCGCGCCTCTTCCTCCCCTCCCCTAAAGTACATCTTGAAGAGCCGGCGTTCCTCTATGCGGCGCCACCAGTAGCTGTTTATCTTCCTCAGGGCCACGATGATCTCGTGGTCGTCCATTTCCACGATCTCCGAGGGCGAGTAATGGTTCAGGAGCTCTCCGACAGCCCTCACGAACATCTCGTCGGCAATGAGCACCGTCTTGTGGAAGTAAACGGCGTCGCCGAGGATGAAGCGCGCCACGTAGAGGTGTTCCACGTTGGGCAGCACCTTGCTCTGTATGACCAGGCGCTTCCCCTCCACCCTCATACTCCTAACGATGCGCTCCCAGTTGATGTGGCCCACCCTGACGCCCGTGAAGTAGGAGTCCCTCTGGAGGTAGTCAAGGCGATCCGTGCCGACGCCGCCGTAGATGAGCACATTCTCCCTGTTCTTCCACACCTCCTTAAAGGAAAAGGGCGAGTCCTGGAGTATCTCCTTGGCGATGCGCTCGCTGCGCTTCTCGTGATCAAAGTCCACGTCGTACCTCATCAGGGCCAGCTCCATGAGGTGGGAGAAGGCCGCGTGACCCACGTCGTGGAGTAGCGCGTAGGCCCAGACGCTCCTCTCCTCCGTGGCGTGGGTGGTAACGTAGTAAACTCCCAGGGAGTGCTCGAAGCGGGTGTGCACCGCCGAGGGATAGACGAGGTAGGCCAGGGAGAGCTGCTTCTTGTTCCTGAGCTTTTGGAACAGTGGGTGGTCCACGATGGGGAGGAGCTCCCCGTGGACGGGGACATCTCCGTAGAGGGGATCCCGTATGTACTTCACAGAAACATTTGAGGACCGTGGTATTTTATAGCGAAGGGGCTGCACCCTTCTCGAACGACCGGTGCTCCGTCGACGCGCGAGCAGATTGGATCAACGACCGGACGGATTTAGGGTTGTGTTCAGGGACCGACCAGAGCGAAAAGGCTAAACCCCACATTACTTTATTCACGGTTTTTGTAAATACTTAGACAGTTTGGAAGTTCTAAAAGTCGTTATAATGAGAAGTTCGCCGGAGATGTATCTACCAACCACGACAATAGCTTTACCCTCCACGATTTTAACGAATTTTACTTGATCTCCTTGTTTTATTACGCTATCGGGTTTACTTACAACTAATTTAACTTCATAAATCGCGATTCCTCTTTCCTTCATCCGTTCTAAGGCGTGCCGAGTGAACTTCACGGTCACACCAGGATTGGCAGAGACTTCTCGGGTTCGAAAACGATTTGATTAAGATCTATTTTTCTTCTTCGAACTCCCAAGATCTCTACGCCAATAACTTTTCCGTTCTCGTCGTAGTCAACGATGACACCCTCTTCGATTTCCTCGCTTTCGTTTACTTTCCCCCGCCCAAGACGAATGTAAAGCACGTCAGCCCGCGGGTCATATTCAAACTCCATACACGTAACTGAACTGAACTGTTTTAATGTGGGTGTGCCGAGCTAAGGGCTGCACCCTTCGAAGCCCCGCAACCGCTGGCTCGGTTGATCCGCCAGCGGGTCCGGTCTGACGACCGGACGCACTTAGGAGGTGGTGCGGGTGGTCGAGCGTAGCGAAGACCGTCCTCGGGGTTATAGGGGCGGAGCCCCATTGGCGGAGCCCCATTTTCGGAACCCCAATGGCAGGTGCCCGAGCGAAGGGAGGGCACCTGACACCAGGGTGCAGGGACGGATGTCCCGCAGTGGACCCGCCGGGATTCGAACCCGGGGCCTCCCGCGTGCGAGGCGGGCGCTCTACCGCTGAGCTACGGGCCCAACCGCTGGCTCGGTTGATCCGCCAGCGGGTCCGATCTGACGACCGGACGCACTTAAGAGGTGGTGTGGCCGATCGAAGATCGGCCTCGGCCCGCGGTCAACCGGCGGGCCGGTTGTGGCGGAGCCTCATCTACGGGCCCACTGAGTATTTTGCAGGTTACAATTACTTTTGACCAGCACAAAAAATTAAAAGAGGGGTCAGCGGGGCTGGACGTAGCCCCACTTCTCTAAAGCCTTGCGGAGCTCGGGGTGTGTCTTGGCGTACTCGTCCAGCGGTATGCCCTGCTTTATTGCTTCGATAGC
>JAADDC010000022.1 GCA_013154145.1 Candidatus Iainarchaeum sp.
CCCCCACAAGAACGAGTTCCTGAACGCCGACTACCTGCCCAACGAACTAAAGAAGAAGATCATAGGCGTTGTGGACACGGGCTACACGGACGAATACGGCATAAGGGAGGCCATGGAGGCCGCCAAGGACCTACTCAAGGACGCGGAGATTATGGTACAGAAGAGGGAGGTGGAGCGCTTCATAGGGGAGGCCGTGAAAGGGGGCCTTGTGAGCTACGGCGTGAAGAACGTTTACGAGGACCTGAAGATGGGCAAGGTGGAGGAACTCCTCATCTCCGAGGACTTCTCCGCCTGGAAGGGGACCTACGTCTGCGACAACTGCGGCCACAGGCTCGAGGTCGTCGACATAAACAGGGAGAAGCTGGAGAAGCTCTCGCCCAGCTGTCCTTCCTGCGGATCCCCCATGAGGCTGGAGTCCGTGGAGGACGCCGTGGAGGAGATCATTCAGCTGGCGGAGGACACGGGGGCCAAGGTCATCTTTGTCTCTCCGGAAACGGAGGAGGGGATAAAGCTCAAGAAAGGCTTCGGTGGCATCGGAGCCTTCCTCAGGTACAGGTGAGAGCATGGAGTTAAAATTACGGTCGCGGGACGGAGCAGGCAGGCTGATGGAGGTGAAGCTCAACAGCGGGAGGAAGATGATTACTCCCACCTTCTTCCCCGTCATCAACCCCCACCTATTATACATAGCACCCGAGGAAATATCCCGGGACTTCGGGTGGAACGAGATCATCACCAACGCCTACATCATCTGGCGGGACCCTAAGCTCCACCACATCGCCGTGGAGAAGGGGGTCCACGGGCTGCTCAACTTCGACGGCGTGGTGATGATGGACTCCGGGGCCTACCAGATGTGGAACTACGGGCGCCTGGAGGTGAGCAACGAGGAGATCATCGAGTTCCAGAACCAGATAAAGCCCGACATTGGCACCTTCCACGACAGCATCGTGTCGGAGGAAGCTCCCTACGAGGAGGCCGTGGAGGCGGTCAAGAAAACCCTCTTAAATGCCCAGGTCTGCAAGGAACTCGGTTCGGAGGAGATCAGCTGGATGGCCACCGTCCAAGGAAGCGTCTACGAGGACGTGGTGAGGAGTGCCGCCGAGGCGCTGAGGGAGATGGACTTTGACTACTACGCCCTCGGGGGGCTCGTCAGCGGCGCTTCCCGCTGGCACTACAAGAAATTCGTGGACTTCGCCGTCCACTCACTCAGCATACTGCCCCGGGACAGGCCCGTCCACGGCTGGGGCATAGGCCACCCGGCGGTGTTTTCCCTCTTCGTTCTCATGGGCATCGACACCTTTGACTCGGCGTCCTACGCCCTCTACGCCAAGGACGACAGGCTCATATTCCCCTGGGGCACAGAGAGGTTGCAGGACCTCGAGGAGATCCCCTACACACTCCCTGAGCTCCGGAAGTACAGCGTGAAGGAGTTACTCGATCTCCCCAAGGAGGAGAGGACGAGGCTGCTGGCCCGCCACAACCTCTGGATGATACTGGAGGAGATGCGGGCCATAAGGGAGGCCCTCCGGGGCGAGTACCTCTTCGAGTACGTTCAGGAGAGGGTAAGGACGCACCCGGGTGTCTACGAGGCCTACAGGTATTTGCTGGAAAAGTACTGGAAGTTCCTGGAAGAGTTCACACCCTTCTCCAAGAAGCACGGCCTCTTCGTGGTGGCCGACGACTTCAGGCTTAGACCCGAAGTGAGGAGGGCCAAAGAGATGCTCAAGAGGGTGAAGAGCAACAAGCACTTCGAGCACCCGGTCTACGGCAAGGTCCCCCTGGGACTGTACTACACCTATCCCTTCGGCCAGACCCTCTACAGCACGGAGGAGGAGGCGGTCCCCAAGATAGACCCCGTGGAGAGCGTGAGGGAGATCGTCCAGTACCAGTGGGGCGTGGGCCTAGAAAAAGAGAAGCTGGAGGTAGAGGTGAGGAAGGACAGGCCCCGGAAGGTCTACTACGAAGGAAAGTACATAGGGATGGTACGTCCCCACGACGGCCTCTTTGTTCCCAGTATCGAGGGGGCGAGGATACTTAAGGAGAGGCTGCCCTTCCCCAAGGGGAGGGTGGTTGTGGACGATGTGGCCAGGGAGCCCGTCTCCGAGGGCAAGACGGTCTTCACCAAGTTCGTCATAGACGTGGACCCTGACCTGAGGCCCAACCAGGAGATCATCGTGGTGGACGCCGAGGACAATGTGGTGGCCGTCGGAAAGACTGTCCTGAACACCCGGGAGATGGAGGAGTTTGCCTCCCACCCGGCGGTGAAGGTGAGGCACGGCGCTAAAGATCGAGAAGCTTGAGGAGACCGCTGCGATTCTTTATCACCATCTTTCCCTTCTTCTTTCCCTCTGCCAGCTCGGCGAGCTCTTTCCTCGTCTTTTCGTCCTTGCTGTCCTCCTCCATCATCCGTAGTATGCCCTCCACGGTGGTCACCCGTCCCCTGAAGGCTGGTGTGAGGCTGAGTTCCACGCCGAGCTCCGGGATCTCCACGTCCGTGTCCCCCGGAAGAAAGAGGATCTTGTTGAGGTCCTCCGGCAGGGAAAACTCCAGGGTCTTTTCCTCCCCGTACTCGAGGGGGATGACGTCGGCCACTCTGGCTCCGCAGGAGGAGCACCTGCCCACGAAGAGGATGGAAGGACCTTCGGTTGGGAGGTCGTAGCGGAACATCTGGACGTGGAAGCTCTTCTTACCGCAGACGGGACAAACACCCGTCCCCTCATAAACCTTTTCCATACTATTGTTCCTAAGCGGCAGGCGTTAAAAGGGTGGTGCCATGGCCCGGAAGAAGAGGGAAAAAGTGGAAAAGGCCGAGATGAAAAATAAGATCAAGCCCGAGTACGTCGCGCTGGGCCTCCTCGCCGTCGTCATACTCGCAGGGGCCTTCGTGTTCTTCTCCCAGAGCGGAGGAACCCTCGACGCGGCCACGGCTGCCGAGAAGCTCATCTCCTGGTTAAAGGACTACTTCCGGGCCAGCGGTCTCAGCGCGGACATACAGCTGAAGGGCGTGAAGGACCTGGGGAGCGTCTACGAGGTGAACCTGCTCATCACTGCCGGCGGCCAGAGCCAGATGGTGACCTACTATATCTCCAAGGACGGACAGTACTTTTTCCCCATTGGCATAAAGCTCGAGCCCATCGAGGTTGAAAGCCCTGTCCAGCCCCAGCAGAACCTCCCGCCCAAGAGTGACAGGCCCACCGTGGAGCTCTTCGTCATGAGCTACTGTCCCTACGGCATGCAGATGGAGAAGGCGCTCATCCCCGTTCTAAGGCTGCTCGGCGACAAGGTGGACTTCCAGCTGCGCTTCGTCAACTATATCATGCACGGCGAGAAGGAGGTCTGGGAGAACATACGCCAGTACTGTATCCAGAGGGAGTACGGCACCGAGAAGCTGCTGGACTACCTGGAGTGTTTCGTGATCACCAATCCGGACAACCCTGATGCTTGCATGGAGGAGCTGAACATCGACAAGAACGTAATAGAGGCCTGCATCCAGGAGATCAACCAGGAGTACAACATCGCCGGCATACTGGCCGATCCCAGCACGTGGATCGCCGGCAGGTATCCGCCCTTCCCCCTCGACGACCAGAAGAACGTCGAGTACGGCGTGAGGGGATCGCCCACCCTCGTCATTAACGGCACGGTGGTGAGCGTCACCCGCTCGCCGGAGGCCATCAAGCAGCTCATCTGCGCCGCCTTCACGAACCCGCCGCCCGAGTGTGAGACGCCGCTGGACAGCACACCGACGTCCCCCGGCTTTGGGGAAGGAACAGGAACCGCCACCGCAGCCCAGTGTGGCTAAAACCCGTTCCCACCTTATCTTTTTGTGCTCGTCTACGTGGACAGCAACGTGTTGATGGACCTTCTTCTTGGCCGTAGGAACAAGCTTGGCCAGGATCTCGCCGAAAGAGCTGCAATACTCATTGAAAGAGCGCTGAGGTGCAAGCACGTCCTCGTGGTGTCTGACTGGACCCTGAGAGAGCTGCGAAAGAACGGCGTAGACGTGGACAGACTGGCCATGTTACTTGGCTTCATCGGAGACAAGCTGAGGACCGTGAGTGTCGACGAAGAAGATTGGAAGGCAGCTAAGGAGCTCGATCCAAACAACGTCAGCGATGCCCTCCACGTGATGCTGGCACTCAAGGCCGGGGCCGACGTCATAGCAACGAGAAACCTGAGACATTTCCTGAAGTACAGACGTCTAATCGATGTTGAGCTCCCGGAGAACCTTTAGGCCCCTTTCCCTCCACTGCTCCGTGCGAGCGTCCTTCTCGCCACCCTGTATTTTCCGGACCGCTTCCATCGTTTCCTCGCTTGCCCTCGGACCGCCCAACCAGCTAAGATAGTATTGGAGTTCTCGGAGCGTGTGTTGCTTTTTCCGTAGAAGTCCTTCGAGCTCTTCGTCGCTGTAGCCAGCCTCCCGGAGATCCACGTACATCAGGTGTTCGGCCATAAGATGTCGGACGAGGTCAAAGAGCTCCTTAAAGCGAAGGATACCTTTGACACCTTCGTCCAAGAGCCAGAGATGGGAGATAAGTTCTTTCACGGCCTCCACGACGAGCTCGTCGTCCGGGGAGTAGGCGAGCAGGTCCAAGAGCAAATCTTTCAGTTCCCTGGGAGTTGCTTGGCCCACGAGCAACTGCTCGAGAACCTTCTCTATCTTCATCAAGGTCATGTGGAGCCTGTTGTCCTCTTCCTCGTACTGGGCCGCCGCAATGGCCTTTCCCTCCAGGTCACGGGCCCACCCGACGGCCTCACGGATGTGGGGCTCAAGGGTGGCCGCAAGTTCTGGCTCTATCTTCGCTTCCTCGGGGACGCTCTCAAAGGTAAGGAGCGTGATGCGGCCGTAGAGATAGCGGGGAGTGGGAATGGGGAGACTGGCCTTTTGTACCACCTTGACGGCTATTTTTTGGGCCTGCGTTTTGCCGAGTGGGCCACCTTTCAGCTTCTCGGCCCGCCTGTAAATGTAATAAAGGATCTTCTTTGACTCGTCGTCGAGGGGGATGTCAAACCAGGTGTCGCCAGAGCCCTTCACTTTATAATAAAGGGTTCGCTCGCCGATGCGCCGAGCCTTTATCACGCCCAGATCGCTGAGCGTTTCCAGGGCTCTCTTGGCCGCCTGCCAGCTCACGCCAGCCCGTTTGGCTATGTCCAGTACCGTCCTCGGCTTCCTGTCCACGTGCTCGAGAACCCGCCTGAGAAACTCATCCTGCGGCACAGCCGGCATCCCCATTATTAGAATCTAAGCATTTATAGAGATTGAGCTCCGAAATTATCAGCTTATGATGGGAATTTTTCCACGAGCGCCCAGACGCCGTGGGCCTTGGAGAAGAGAGTGCCCTCGGGAGACCTGAGCTCGGCCTCCACAAAGACGAGGCGGCGACCCTTCTTGATCACCCTACCCTCCACGATGTACTCCTGTGCCATGGCCCTGCGGAGGAAGTTGATTGATAGATTAACGGTGGCCTGGTCGCCCACGTCGTTCACCGTGAGGACCGTGAGCCCGAGCACCCCGTCAAAGAGCATAGCAATGACGCCGCCGAAGAGGAAACCGCCCTCGCGCTCGAGGAGGGGACTGTGCCGCACCCTGACAAGAACCCTTCCCTCCGAGACCTCCAGGACGTCAAGGTCCACGAATTTTAGTATGGGCAGACGGCGGATCATCCGCTCTTTTATTTCTTTGGCAGAGAGCTCCGTGATCTCCAAGTTATCACCCCAGAAGCCAAAGCAACAGCGGGACGAATGTCCCGCAGTGGGGCCGCGGGGATTTGAACCCCGGACCTTCGGGTCTCTCCGCGCAGTCAGACCCGAAGCTAATCATCGGTCGCCCTCATCGCTCCAGAGCTACACTCTGGAGCCCGACGCGCTGCCAGCTGCGCCACGGCCCCACAAGCCCCGGGCGGGATTTGAACCCGCGACCTCTCGCTTACCAAGCGAGCGCTCTACCAGGCTGAGCTACCGGGGCAACCGGTGTTCCGTTGATCCGCCAGCGGGTCCGGTCTGACGACCGGACGCACTAAGGGTCGTACTCGGGCGGTCGAGCGTAGCGAAGACCGTCCCCGGGGTTATAGGGGCGGAGCCCCATTTTCGGAGCCCCTGCAGTGCGTACGGCCGGAGCGTAGCGGAGGTCGTACCCGCTTGCGCGTCAACGGAGCATCGGTTGCTGGGGTGACAGGGACGGATGTCCCGCAGTGGACCCGCCGGGATTCGAACCCGGGGCCTCCCGCACGCCAAGCGGGCGCTCTACCGCTGAGCTACGGGCCCACGGAGACCATCTCGGTGCGGGTGGTCTTTGACCACCCTCGGCCCGCGGTCAACCGGCGGGCCGGTTGCTGGGGTGACAGGGGCGAAGCCCCGTTGACGGAGTACCAGGGGGAGTGCGCCGGCCGGGATTCGAACCCGGGCCTTCGGCGTGGCAGGCCGATGTCCTAGCCAGGCTAGACTACCGGCGCACCATTGATTTTTATCACACGGATAGTTTAAAAGCCTGAGCTCGGGCAAAATACTATCGTGTTGGTCTACGCCATCGCCGGTGCCCTGCTGGTGAGCGCGGCATCTCTCGTGGGCATAGCCCTTCTCAGGGCCACCGAAAAGACACTACTAAGACTCGTGGCCTTCGCGGCGGGCACCTTCCTGGCAGGCTTCTTCCTCCACATACTCCCGAAGATCTCTGGGCTCGGCGAGTCGGCCTTTCTCGTGACACTCCTCTCCTTCACCCTCTTCGGGATCATAGAGAAGTTCCTCCACTTCCACAGCCACGACACGCGGCGCACCATCGGCTGGATGAACCTGCTGGGAGACTTCCTCCACAACTTCCTCGATGGGGCAGCCATAGCCGCCGCCTTCAAGCTGGACCCCTCCTTCGGCTGGCTGGTCACCTTCATGGTTCTGGCCCACGAGGTGCCGCAGGAGCTGGGCGACTATGCCGTTCTCCGGGTGTCGGGGTTCAGCAGGGGCAAAGCCCTCGCCCTAAACTTCCTGACGGCCCTTTCGGCAGTTGCAGGCGTGCTGGCCGGCTGGTTCCTCCCCCTGAACCCTCTGTTCCTCCTGGCTGTGGCCGGCGGAACCTTCCTCTACATAGCCGCCAGCGACCTCATACCATTACTTAGAGAGGAGGTAAGGGACTGGAGGGAGTTCTGGGTGGCCCTGCTCTTCTTCTTTGCCGGCATAGGGCTCATGATGGGGCTGAGGTTCCTGCGGCCGTGAGCAGTTAAAACAGCTTCTTCCAATTCTTAGCGTGAACCCCAAGCAGCTGGAGCGAATGCTCAGGCAGATGGGCATAAAGGCAAGGGAGCTGCCGGTCAAGGAAGTGATCATCGTCTTGGCCGACGGCAGGAAGCTGGTCTTCTCCTCGCCGCAGGTGATGGAGACCGTCGCCATGGGCCAAAAGAGTTACCAGATCATCGGGGAGCCGAGGGAACTCAGGGAAGAAATACCCGAGGAGGACGTGAAGATCGTCATGGAGAAGACGGGGGCTGACAGGGAGAAAGCCATGGAAGCCCTGAAGAGGGCCAAGGGCGACATAGCAGAGGCCATCATGATCCTGCTGGAATCTCAATAGCGTAGAAGTAAGCGGGCCTGCCGTTGCTTATGACGGCGTAGCAGTCAAGGAGTACAGCATCGCCGGGTTCCCTGTTGCCCAGGACGAAGGCCAAGCCCGTGAAGTTGTATCCCTCCACGCTGACGTTTACCTCGGCGTCCGTCCAGTAAAGTAAATTTAGCTCTTTCACGATCCTTTGGACTTCTTCCGTGGGGACGGTGTCGATGTAGGGACCGTTGCGAGTGCCGGGGATGTTGAGGTCTTGGAGCGTGTAGATGAGCCAGCGGCTGTCCTTTATGGATAGCACCGTGCCGAGGCAGCGTCCCTGATACTCCACGTTGCTGGGCTTGAAGCTGCCCAGGGAGAGGACGAAGCCGACGGTGGAGGTGGCCATCAGGAAGGCGGCAAAGAGGCCGAGAATGAGCTTCTTCCTCTCCACCCTTTCTTCTGATGGGAAAGGTTGATAAAGGGTGAAGCATTAAATAAGCTCTCCACCCTTTCTGTGGTCATGAAGAGGGCCCTGCTCATTGCCTACGAGGGAAAGGTCAAGGGTGAGGAGAAGCCCTTCGACGAAGTGAAGGAGGAGAAGCCCCTCATCGTCATACTCGGCGTCAGGGACATCATACCCGGCCTCGAGGAGGCCATAGCCGAGATGAAGCCGGGGGAGGAAAGGGAGGTGGAGATACCCCCCGAGAAGGCCTTCGGCAAGCGGGATCCTAACCTCATTGTCATCATCCCCGAGCGGGAGTTCAAGAAGAGGGGGATCACCCCTTACCCGGGGCTCCCCATCGAGGCGGACGGAAGGACGGGACGCGTGGTGGCCGTCTCCGCCGGGAGGGTGCAGGTGGACTTCAACCATCCCCTGGCGGGCAAGACGCTGGTCTACAAGGTAAAGGTCATCGACGAGCTGAAGGACCTGGCCGACATCGGCAAGCACCTGTTCAGGCGCTTCTTCGGCTACGAGCCGGAGAAGGTGGAGTTCAAGGACGGCGTCCTGAAGATCTCCTACGTCTTCTCCAGGGGAGCGGATCAGGTGGAGCCCGCCTTCGTGGCCTACGTGTTGACCCACTTTGACGAGGTGAAGGAGGTCCGGATGGAGAAGATCTACAGGAGAAGGGCTACGGAAGAAGCTGCTGAAGGTAGCGGCCAGGCCTGAACTCCCCTCCCTTCACCTCCACAAAGCTGATCTGGCAGATCTTCACGCCAGGGTAGAGGCGTATCTTGTGGGGGCCCAGGTTGACGATTTCCAGGACTTGACGGTTGTTGGAACCCGGGTGAACGAGGTTCGAGGAGACGTGGACCATTAGACCGAGGCGGGCGAAGCGACTGCGGCCGCTGAGTATGCCGGCGATGTTTTCAGGCAGTCTTATGCGTTCCCTGGTGATGCCCAGTATCATCTCCCCGGGAGGCAGTTCAATGAACTGGTGATCTTCGATCTCGATGAGCTCTCCCATCTTAGAGGGGTCCACCGCGTCACTGTAGACGTCCAGTTCCTGGGGAGAGAAGACGCGGAAGTGATTGCCCAGGGAGAGGTCCACGGAGACGGATCCCACGCTGTCCTCGTCAAAGGGGTCGATCTCTATGACGCCCTCCCTTATCAGGCGCAGTATTTCCTTCCTTCCCAGGAGCACGAAGGAAGGTGAGGGGTTCGGCTTTAAACCCTAATGCCCTAAAAGGTTTGTTGAACCCCCTATTATCGCTCCTTCTGGGGTGAGTCCATGGAAGAAGTAAAGACGGGCACGACCATCGTGGGAATAAAGGGCAAGGACTTTGTGGTTCTGGCCGCGGACAAGCAGAGCACCTACGGGAGCATCAAGTTCAACAAGCACACCCGGAAGATACACCCCATAGCCGACTACATGGCCTTGGCCACCGCGGGGCTGGTGGGCGACGCCCAGATCATAACGCGGTTCCTGGAGAGCAGGGTTCGCTCCCTGGAGATAGAGCTGGGTGAGAAGCCCTCTCCCCGGGCCATAGCCAAGTACCTGGGCCTGCTCCTCAACGCCAACAAGTACTTCCCCTTCTGGGTGGGACTTATACTCGGCGGATACAAGGACGAGCCTTACCTGGCAAGCATAGACGCCGCGGGCGGCATCTCCGAGCCCAAGCACTACACGGCGGAGGGCTCCGGCATGCCCTATGCCCTGGCGGTCCTCGAGAGCGAGTTCAAGGAGAACATCAAGAAAAATGACGCCGTGAAGCTGGCCGTCAAGGCCGTGGAGGCATCCAGAAAGCTGGACATCTACTCGGGAGGTGAGGAGCCCGGCATAGACGTGGCGATCATCGACGGATCCGGCGTGAGCTTCCTGGAGCCCAAGGACGTGGAGAAGATCAAGAAGGCCCTCAGGAAGTGAGAGGGTTCCCATGGACGTTTTGAAGGTAATAGAGGAGTTAGTGGGTAAAGAAGCAAAGGTCACCAAGACGGACTTCGAGGGACCCGAGATTGGAGTGTACACGGCAAATCCGCTCTACTTCTTGGAGCACGAGGATGCCGTCAGGAAGATTGCCACCACCCTGAAGAAGCGCGTGAACATCCGCAGCGACGCCAGGATACTATTACCACCCGAGAAGGCCCGGGACATCATACTTGAGGTAGTGCCCGTGGATGCGGGCATCACCAACATGTGGTTCCTGGACAGTCTGGGGACCGTTAGAATTGAGGCCAGGAAACCGGGCCTGGTGATAGGGAAGGACGGGGAGACCCTCAAGGAGATCGTGAAGAGGACGGGCTGGATGGTGAAGGTGCTGAGGGCGCCCTCCAGCGAGAGCTCCGTCCTGAAGGGCATAAGGGGGCTGGAGGTGCGCCACCTGAAGGAGCGCATCGAGTTCCTGAGGAGGACCAGCGGCCGCATATTCAGGGGCATAAGGTTCCCCAACACGTGGGTGCGGCTGCACGCCCTGGGAGGCTTCATGGAAGTGGGGAGGAGCATGCTGATGCTCGAAACCAAGAA
>JAADDC010000031.1 GCA_013154145.1 Candidatus Iainarchaeum sp.
TCCTCTTCTCTGATACCTCCGGAGGAGAGCTCCATGCCATTCTTCCCCGGCGCCAGGAAGTCCATCTTGTGGGCGTAGCGGGGGTCGTCGCGGTCCACCTTATAGTAAAAGGCTGTCTCCTGCCGGGGAAAGCGGGATATGAAAAAGGGTACGTCGAAGTGGGAGCAGAGCTGTCGCTCCTCGGGGGCGCCGAAGTCCTCGCCCCAAGGAATCTCTATGCCATCGCTCCTCAGGATCTCCAGGGCCTCGTCGTAGTCGATGACCTCGTAGTGTTTAGGGACCTCGGGGGGCTCTCCGCCGTAAACCTCGAAGAGCTCGGGGTACTCGTTCAGGGCCTTGGCAGCACTCCTGTATATGCCAAACTCGATGTCCATGAGGTCTTTCTTGTCAACGAAGGCCGCCTCCGCGTCGATCTCCCAGAACTCCGTGAGGTGCTTCCGGGTGCGACTCTTCTCAGCCCTGAAGGAGGGCCCGATGGTGAAGACCCGGCCCAGGGACGGAACCAGTGCTTGCTTGTAGAGCTGGCCGCTCTGGGCCAGAAAGGCCTCCCTGTCGAAGTACACCACGGGGAAGAGCTCGGCGCCGCCCTCGGCGGCGGCAGATATGATGATGGGGAGCGTGGTTTCCACGAAGCCCTGGGAACGGAGGTAGTCCCGGGCGGCCTTGAGGATGATCCCCTTTAGACGGAGAACTGCGGAGACCTCCGGCCTCCTCACGTCCAGCCAGCGATACTGGATGCGCTTGGAGTAGTCGGTGGGCGTCTTACCCGTGAGGTCGATGGGCGTGGGTTTGGAGGGAGAGATGACGCGGATCTTCCGGGCAACGAACTCCCGGCCGCTCTTCACCTTGTCCGTCTTCTTCCACTCGCCCTCCACCTCGATTAGCGTCTCGGGATAGAAGCCCTCCACGGCCGAGAGGGTGTTTTCGTCGACGTTTCCGGCCTTCACAACCACCTGCTCAATCCGGTTCTCGGGGAAGAGGCGCAGGAGTATGAACTTGACCTTGCCCATGTCCCGGACCCTGTAAACCCAGCCGCGGATCTTCTCCATGCTCTCCCCCCGGTTTTACCCTACATAACGGCGAAGCTTTTATTAATGAAGCATCATCTCTTTCCGTGAGGCGCTACATCGAAAGCATCAGGGAAAAGGTGTCACGACTTTTCAACAAGAGCGAGAGGCGGGAGAAGCTCCTCGCGCGATTGAGGGAGCACGGCGTCCCCGTGAAAGAGCTTTCCCTGAGCGACGAGGAGGTGGAGGAGTTCCACAAAACGCTGGACACCCTTGAAAAGAAAGGTTTCACGCTTCGCGACGTGCTCAAGTTCTTCAAGAAAGACCCCGAGGAGATCATAGAGAGCTCCAGGCCGGTCCTCGAACTCATAGAAAGGTTCCTCGCTAGAAAGGAAAGAAAACTGAGGGTGGTGCCTCCCGTGGCACCCTACGGCACCGAGGCAATGGAATCGCTGAAGTTCATATCGTCCACCAGGGATCCAGACACCCTCATGAGGTGGCGGAACTTCATTGAGCGGCTCCGCGAAGGGGACCCAAAGGCAAGGGAAGCGGTACTGAAGTATCAAGAGGAACTGGAGAAGAAGCTCAGCGAGCTCCACGAGCGGGGAGAACTACAACTGGAAACAGACGAGAAGGGGAGAAAGTACGTGCCCCTGGATGCCGTAGAAGCAATCAAACACCTGGAGAAGGGTGAAGTGGAGAAGGCACCGGAAGCAATACTCCAAAAGAAGGAGATCTCCCTGGGGGAGCTGGTGGAGCACCTGGGTCTCAAAGAGCACTTCAAGAGGTATGCCCAGGAGATCGGGGCTCGAGAGGACGAAAAAATAGAGGTGTATGTCAATAAGAGGGGTGAGCTCCGCGTCTCCCCCGAGATCAAAGACCTCGCCCGGGAAATCAGAAAGATAAACATCGAAAAGGTCGAGGAACCAGAGTTGAAGAAGCTCCACGAGGAGAACCTCAAGGGCGCCCTGATGATATTGGTGGGCCGGGCCCGAGAGGGAACCATTTCACCTTACATGAAGCTTCCTGTCGAGGAGAAAAGATGAGAAGGTTGCTGGGACTGGTTTCGGGGGGTAAGGATTCCCTCTATGCTCTGTTTCTTGCATACCTCCACTCCTTTGAAGTGGTTGCCCTCGGCACCGTGCGACCCCGGAGCGGTACCCTTCTCTTTCACGAGCCCAACATTGACTTCGTGAAGATCCACTCGGAACTACTCGACCTCCCCCTCATCGAGGTGAGGGGCTGGGAAGAGGAGGCCCTCTTGGAACTCTTCTGCAGGGCGAAGGAAGAGTACAACGTGAATTGGGTGTCGGTGGGTGCCCTGGCCTCGGACTTCCAGCGACTGCGCTTCGTGTGGACGGCAGCGGACTGTGGACTGAAGGTGTACGCCCCCCTCTGGCACCTGGATCCCCAGAAGTACCTGAGGATGTTGGTTGAGGATGGCTTTCGCTTTGTGATCGTCTCGGCGGGCGTCTTCGAGCTAAAAGACTGGGTGGGAAAGGAAGTAGGAAAGGAGAACGTGGAAGAGCTTATCGCCCTCGCCGAGAGGCATCGCTTCCATCCCGCCGGCGAAGGGGGCGAGTACGAGAGCTTCGTGGTGGACGCTCCCCTCTTCCCCAAGAGGATAAGGGTGGCGGGCGAGCGCAGGGACGGAATCTTCTACATCAGGCGCACGGAACTCGCTGCCAAGGAGTAGAGGTAGCCTGGGATCTCTTCCTTGCTCAAGACCTTCACTCCCCGGGGATACCTGCGGCGCGATCTTGACCTCTTCACCTCCACCATCTCATTGCCTGCGATGGCATCGATCTCGTAGCCGTCCCTGTAGTAGTAGATCTCTCCGTACTTCCTGTAGAGGTGCTCCTGGACCACCCACTCCAAGACCGTGCTCTCCTCCACACGAATGCCCGTCCAGAGGGAGAGGGCCCTGACCATGAAGGGGTCGCGCACTGCGTACTTCCGCTCCTTCAACCACTTGGTCTTGCCCGAAAGGTTCCTGAAGAGCACAGGCAAGACGTAAAAGAGTTCCACGAGGACGTTCACGTAATCTCTAACCGTCTTTACGGAGACGCCGACATCTGCGGCCAGGCTGTGGAAGCTCACCGGGCTTGGAGCTGCAACCATGAGCGCCGCCATGATCTCCTTAGCAAGAGAGGGATCCTTTCCAAGGCTCAAGAGGTCCGACTTGAGGAAGAGGATAAGGTCCCTCGCAGTCATCACGTCGTTCAAAACCGCCAAGTATCCGCCGGTGCTCAGGTATCGCTCAAAGGCGGCGGAAAGACTCCTACCCATCTTCGTTGCGTCGACGTACTCGTGGAAGGAAAGGGGCATGAGGTTTACGGTCACGCCGCGACCCCGACGACCACCAAAGTACTCCACGCCCTTCTTCAAGCTAAGACTGGCGGAGCCACTCACAGTTATGCTCCACGGAGGCCTGTAATGATCGATAATAGATTTCACGGCCCGCCACCACCCCTCCGTGACGGTCACTTCGTCCAAGAACACGTAGGCCCGTTCATAACCTCTGGACTGGACTTCGGCATGGTAGCGCTTGAGAGCATCGTAGATCTCCCGGTAATCGTCGTAGAGGTCACAGCCACAGTAGAGTATGGCCCGCGGCGGAACTCCCCTCTCAAGAAGTTTCTTGATAAGCAACTTTATGCCAAGGGTTTTCCCTGTTCTGCGGGGGCCCACGACGACATTCAGGTCGCCGGGCCGCTGCCCAAGTTCGTCGATCCAAGGGGGATGCCAACGATACCTGAGTTTATTAAACCGGGAGATGTCCGGATCCTCTTCTCCAAACCACCAGGGGTTGAAGTCTTCCATTATTTACTTACAGGAAACAGATATTTTTAAACATTGTTTACTCTCAAGAAACAGACCTTTAAAAACCCTGTTTACTTGGAGGAAACAGGCCTCGTCAAAAACCCTGCGGAGCATCCTATTATATGCTCGTCCGGGGGCCCCTCACCCTCTGGCTGGGAGAACGGATAGAGGTTGTGAAAGAGTTTGAGCTGCCGGGGGAGGGGGATCTGAGCTGCCCCAACTGTTTACTAACCCACTCCTTCATCAATGCCCACACCCACCTCCCCATGGCCTTCCTGCGGGGGCTGGTGAGCGAGAAAAACTTCTGGGACTGGCTGAGAGAAATCCAGGAGCTGGAAGCCCTCATGGATGACAAGGACGTGGAGGCAGGCTACTACCTGGGCCTCTGGGAAAACCTGCTCGCCGGCAACAGCACCGTTTACTCCATGTACCGGGGATACGACCTCGTGAGGAACACCTTTGGTCTGGAGCTCCACATCGGCCCCATATCTTTTAGAGAAGCTGAAAGGGACGTCTCCTCCCTCCTGGAAAAGTTTGAAAGGAGGGCCCCTCCGGGGGTCGTTCCCACCCTTTTTGCCCACTCCCTCTACACCCTCCCGCTGGAGAGACTGAGGGAGATCGCCCAGATATTAGGGGAGCGTGACATAGAGTTCCAAATACACACCTCTGAAACGAAGGAAGAGGTTCTGGAGGTCAAGAGGCGCTTCGGCCAGTACCCCGTGAGGGTCATGGAGGCGCTGGGTTTGATCACGTCCAAGACCATGCTCGTCCACGCCGGCTGGATCACCAAGGGGGAGCTGGACATAGCGGCAAGGCACGGGGCCTCCCTCGTGCATGTACCCGCTTCCAACGCGCGCCTTGCCATTCACGGCTTCTTCCCTTGGAAGGAAGCCGAAGAGAGAGGGATAAGGGTACTCTTCGGGACGGACTCGCAGGCTTCCAACGACGGCCAGAGTGTTCTTCACGATCTGCGGTTAGCCCTGCTCTTCGCAAAGGATCGCTACTGGGACGCGGAGCCCTTCGGGTGGAGAAACGTAGTCGGAGCCTTTGATAGGGGAGGCTTCGCCCTCTGGAAGCCGAATTCCTTCCTCACCCTCCACGGCAAACCCCTGGTGAACCAGTTCCTCTACGCGCCACACCTCTTCAAGCTAAGGCTACTTATAAAGAACGGGAGACTCCTCTATCCCCGTAAGACGCCCCCCGAGGTAAAAAAAGCTAAGAGGCGCTGGATTCGCTTTCTTGAGAGGATAGGACTGCTTTGAGTTCTTCCTCGATCTCCCTGGCGAGGGAAACCATCTCGCTGGGCCGTATCCAGGTTGCACCCCTGCGTATGTAGATCCGCGGCAACTTCCGCTTCATCACTTCTCGGTAGGCCTCCCTGACCTTCTCGTCCTTTATCTCCTGGGCAATGGCCTCCACGAGGGCTTCACCCCTGAGGCCCTCCCTTATTCGTCGAACGATAAATTGGGGGTTGTCAACGTGCTCGATCACCGGAATGGCATATATGGCGTAGCGAGCCAAGTGCTCGTACTTTTCCGGCAGGCTATTGACGTATCGCTTGGTCTCGATCCTTTCGATGGTCCGGTTCCAGTCCCGGGCCTTCTTGATGGCCGCGCCAAAGAGGAGGGCAGCGGGAATGACCATGGGGAGAACGGAAGCCGTCAGGATGCCCGCGCCAACGCCAGCCACCGTTAGAATGGTTCCTCCCTTTATGAGGCCGCGGTTGAAGGCTTCTCTGTCGGCGTGCTCCTCCAGCACGGACCTCTCGTGCTCCAAAAGCTCCTTCACGTCATCGGGATGTGGTGGAAACTTGCCCCCGAGCTTCTGGGAGATGTAAGTGTAGAGTTCTTCCTTTTCCCTGAGGTGGCGCTCCATCCAGCGCCTGTAGTCTTCCTTTTCCCTGTCGAAGAGCCAGGCCCTTATCCTGGAGCCGATGGAAGAAAGGCGACCACGAAGACCAGACAGTCGAGAGGTGCTTCGTTCCTCCATGGTAGTATCTACTTTTTCGAAGAATTTAACCCTTTCCATGCCGGCCCTTTAAAAACGCTTGGCACCTTCATTTCTTCGATGGTTTCCCTGGAGGCGCTCAGGAAGAGGGTTTTGGAGCAGACGAAGAAGAAGCTGGCGGAGGCCTACACGGAGAAGGATCGCTACGTGATACAGGCGATCGAGGCCCTCGACGACGTGGACGCCACCTTCAACCTGCTCGTGGCCCGGGTCAGGGAGTGGTACTCCCTCCACTTTCCGGAGCTCAACACCATCTTGAAGGACCATGAGAAGTACCTGACCCTCGTGGTTACCTTCGGCAAGAGGGAGAACTACAACCTCGAAGCCTTGAAGGAGCTGGTCGGCGAGAGGGACGCAGAGGTCATCATGAACGCTGTGAAGGAGTCCTCGGGGACCGACATAGGCGACGAGGACATAAGGGTTATTCAGCGTCTGGCGGAGATAGCCCTGGACCTCAGGAACTACCGCAAGGAGCTGGTGGACTACATTGACAGGACCATGGAGGAGGTGGCTCCCAACGTTAAGTACTTGGCTGGTCCGCTCCTCGGCGCCAGACTCATCGCCAAGGCCGGCGGCCTCAAGAAGCTCTCCCTGATGCCAGCATCCACCATTCAGGTCCTCGGCGCAGAGAAGGCCCTCTTCCGCCACCTCACCAAGGGATCCAAGCCACCCAAGCACGGCATACTCTTCCAACACCCCTGGGTGAGGACGGCCAAGCGCTGGCAAAGGGGCAAGATCGCCCGCAGTCTCGCGGCGAAGCTCGCCATAGCCGCCAGGGAGGACTACTTTGGTGGCAAGTTCATCGCCGACAGGCTCAAGCAAGAGCTGGAAGAGCGAGTGAAGGAGATCAAGGAAAAGTACAGGGAGCCGCCCAAGAAGAAAGAACAGAAGCCGAGAAGGGGCAAAAAGAAGAGAAAGAAACGTTAAATGTGGAGAAGGTAGTCCTTTCTCGTTACTTTCTCTTCTCTTTTACTGGTACTGGTCAAGCTTTTATTATAAATTCCCACATTCCCGCCAACGGGTACGTAGTTCCCGTCGACCAGCACTCCGTAGGGTGAGATGCTTATGCTGCCGGGTACCACCCCGCCCTGTCTTTTGGTTTCCCTCACGGGGATGTAATAGTCCTTCGCCAACTGTAGATTACCTTTTTCGTCCCTGTGGAAGGTTGTAACACGTAAATAAGTTCGTTCCCCGTTTTCTTCGACCATTTTGTATCCCGTAAGAAGCACAATTTTATTGGTGCTGGAAGTGCTCAGTCCCTCCCGGTAGTGGTGATTACCATTTTCATCCAGCGTCTCTATCCGGTGGATAAAGTAATGATCGCCCGCGTCTCCGTGGGGAACGATACTTACATGTACCTCCGGGATCTCTTCGATGTCAGGTTGAACTGGTGTTTCCCATAGGTCTATGGCTGTAAAGTAATCGAAATTAGATTTTTGGAGCTCTTTTTTGATATATTCAACAATATCTTTTAGTTCTTCATAGATTTCCTTACGGGGCGACGCCTGTAGCTTTTCTTCAAGGGCTCTCGCCATTTTCTCGAACAAATCTATTACCCTTTCTTTCTGCACGGGCCACATTGCACTTCCAAACCCTTCCATGCAGTTGATGGAAACGATGTTCTTTTTAATCGGTCTCAGGCATATTTTAACGATGTTCCGGGAGATCCTTGAAGCGCTGAAGAGGTACCACGAGGAAACTAATGCGGCGGTTCTTTACAAGGGAAGAAAAAAGAGTGAGCTACCAAGTTATGACCTTGTTAAACCACCTCTTTTACTCAGATTTACGGTTGCACGACTTCGAACGGATCCCGAAATGAGGGAAGAACTTAAAGAAGATATACAGATTCTCGAAGGGGACGAAAATCTTTTGGATTCCCTTACCAATCCTGGCTTTGCAGCGCAACTGTTCTTTCCGAAAGCCGCCAAGTCCCAATTAAAAATGTTGAGAATCTCCGAAGAGGACCGGAAGTTTCTAAAGCAGGTGTTTCCCCACGACGTAATACTTTCTTACTACGATGGCAGGGACCATCACGTCCTCTTCCTCAAGGAAGAAAATGGAAGAAAGAAAATCCTTCACGTCGCCGAGATGTGCGAAGAAAATGCCCAGTGCCGGAGGCTCCTGGGCCTCTTTTATATCATCGAACACCCGAACATCTCTCCACGACACGAGGACGTAAGAGAGGGGTATCAGTTACGCCTGGGGTTCCACGAAGGAGGTTATCAACCGGTCCTAAAAATATATGGAAGCAAGACGGCGGAACTTGAGTGGGCCTTTGAAAGAAGAATAAGGGAGTTTCTGAAGGGCGTGGGGAGCGTTGACCCAGAAGAGCTATGGAGAGAGCTTCCAAAGGGTTCGTACTACGTAGAAAACGTTCAAAGGGGGAGACTGACCTTTGGTGTGTATTTGCCTTTGGAGAAGGCCTCCCTGGACAGGCTCCACGAAATTATCGAGAAGATCCGGGCTCACCACGAGGCGCGCTTCAATATCGGCTGACACTGGGGTTTAAGGACTTTCTTTTCATATCATAGTTGTGGCGGAGCTAAAGAAGCTGTTTCCGGGTGTCTGGGACTACGAGGGAAACATTCTCACCAAGAGCCTGGCCCCGGGCAAGAGGGTCTACGGCGAGAAGATCGTGAGGATAGGTGGGAAGGAGTATCGGGTTTGGAACCCCTATCGCTCCAAGCTCGGGGCAGCCATCAAGAAGGGGCTCAAGACCTGGGCCTTCAGGAAGGGGGGAACGGTTCTTTACCTGGGCGTGGCCGAGGGGACCACCGCTTCCCACATCGCCGACGCCATGGAAGAGGGGGTCATATTCGGTGTGGACGTGGCCCCGAGGGTCATGCCCAAGCTCATGAAGGTGTCCGAGGACTGGAAGCTAATTCTCCCCATCCTCGCCGACGCCAACAAGCCGGAGGAGTACCAGGAATACATTGATGCCGTCGGCGGACAGGTCGACGTGATATACCAAGACGTTGCCCACCCCGACCAAACAAAGATCCTCATCAAGAACGCCGAGAGATACCTGAAGCCAGGTGGTTACGCCTACTACGCCGTGAAAGCCCGCAGCATTGACGTGACGAAAGATCCAAAGGAGGTCTTCAGGGAGCAGAGGAAGCTGCTCGAGGAAGCGGGCTTTAAGGTCATCGAGGAGATAGACATCGAGCCCTACGAGAAAGACCACGTGATGTTTGTCCTGAAGTGGAGGGACAAGAAGCAATGATCGAGTTCGCACACATCCTCTCATCTCCTCGCCTTCTCAAGGAGCTGAGGAAGGAGAGCAAGAGAGCCTGTAGCAAAGAATGCACGCTCAGTTCCCGGGAAGCAAAGCCATACACCAGAGACGAACTACTCCTCTTCGAAACGGAGGAGCTGGCCCTACTGGAGGAGGTGCTCAGGGCTGGCAACCCCCGCTACAGGGTTACCTTCCACCCACCCTCGGTGGAGCACTCCCTCCTTGATCACCCAGCGATACAGCCCCTTGCGGTGGTGGAGTGGTGGGACGGCCTGGGAACCGTGCACAGTAATTTGATGAACGAAAAGGTCACCCGCTGGGTGCCCGGCAGCTCCCTTCTCCTCCTCCACTTTCCTGTAAAGAAAACCGGAAGAGTGATGCGCCTACATTATTTTAACATCAAAGAGTTGCCGGAGAGTGGAGAACAGTCGGTGGAAATAGCTATGAACAGGAGCAACCCCCACGATAACTTCAGGATCAACGTGATGGTCAACGGCAGGTCCGTGAAGCGCATCCGGGGGCTTCGGAAGGAGCTTAAAATATTAAACAATTACCTCAACCGGCTGCTGAATGGTAGTTCCGTGGCCAGCCTCAGGGCTTCTCTCCACCGATTTGAGGACCCTCCCTCCTGGGCAGGTATCGGAACGGCCGTAGCTTTCTTTTCTATCCCCAAGGAGAGGGAGCTTGGAAAGATCCTGGATGTTATTAATAACGCCACGGCCGTCCTCCAAAACAGGATTAACCTCTCCCTCTGGGCGCTAAGGGCAAATAATTACGAGGAGGAGTGGTGAGATGGAAGAGCTGCCGAGGCACTACGAAAAGGCCAAGTCCTCAAAGCCCCACACCTTATACTACTCTAAGTACATCTCGCGGGAAGCTCTCAAGCATTTTGCGGCCACCCTCCTGAGACTGGGGCTCATCGAAGGTTCGCCGCGCCTGGAGGGCCACGACGAACTGGGAAACTACGTCAGGGGGAAGCTGCACGACAGACCCGTTGCTGCCTACGTGGAGGGCTTTAGCACGTCTAAGGGGAACTACAGGGTTACCGTGTTCAAGATGCAGGGCCTGCACAACGAAGTTCCCTTCTACTTCTTCGGCCGGATTACTCACAGGGGTTTCATGGAGGAGGAAAACATTGAAGAGCTGGCCCAAA
>JAADDC010000002.1 GCA_013154145.1 Candidatus Iainarchaeum sp.
GAAGCCTCTGGGGCCGAGGGGAAGGCCCAGGTTGTAGAGCTTTCGCTCCAGGTCCATCATCCCACCTGAGAGGAGACGTATCCGAGGAGGAAGAGCGTGAGGACGGGGACCAGGAAGAAGAGCACGAAGAGGAGCAGTACAGGGCTCGCGGCCGTCTTGAAGACCAAGGGAAGCAACAGGGTGTACATGAGGAGGATGGAGGGTGCCAGGGCCGTGAGGGCAATGAAGGCCAGCGTGTACAGAGCTAATCTGTTGGAAAATTCCTTGATTTCCACCCGCTTGGAGGAGAGCAGCGAGTCGGCGTAGCGGTCGAGGGCCTCGACGCCGTGACCCCCGGATATCACTTGTTCTACCATGAGGAGGCTCCTCTTTAACCTCTCGGACGCGAAGCTCTCCGCCACCTCCTCAAAGGCCCTCCTGAGGGGAACCCCTGACCTCCTGAGGGAGAGTATTTTCTGGATGGCGGAGCCGAGGACAGGGTATCCCCTGGAGGCGATCTCCAGGGAGGAGAGGGGATCGACACCGGACTTCAGGAGTGTCGAGAGGGACTTGAGGAAGAAGGGGAGCTCCCGCTCGGCCCTCCGGGCCCTCACGAAAGAGAGGTAGGAGGGGAGGTAGAGGAGGAGGGAGAAAAGCAGGAGGGAAACGAGGAGGGCGAGGACAGGAGAAAGCGGGAGGAGAAGAAGGAAGAAAAGGACGGAGAGGGCGAGGACCGCGCCCGCGTACTCCTCGGCCAAGAAGGGTAGGTCTGCCTCCCTCAGCTTCCTCTGGAGCCTCGAGAGGAGCCCGTCAGGGAGTAAGCTACCCAGTCTCTCCAGCACCTCCAAACCTCCTGGCAAAGGCTTCCAGATCGTATATGCGCTCCCTGTCCAATATCTTTGCCCTTCGTTGTACTTCCTCCTCGTCGACGTCGAGCACCTCCAGGAGATCTCCCCCAAAGCTCCCCATCTCCACCAGCTGCCTCACGATGCGGCCGCCCTCGCCCCAGCGCCGCAGGACCACCACCACGTCGATGGAGTCCAGGTCTATCTCCCTGATGCCCATACTGAGCAGCCTCGACTTCACCTCCCGGACGCTCCTGCCGTGAACGGTGGCGTAGCTGCCACGTCCCTGGCCGGCGAGCACCGTGTCGATGAAGGCCTCTGCCTCGTCGTCCCGGCGAATCTCGCCCACCACCACCCGGTCCGGCCGCATCCGGAGGGTGTCACGGATGAGGTCCTTCATGGGGATGTCGTGGCGGGGTATCATGCGGATGAAGTGGGGGTGGGGGATCCTCAGCTCGGGGACCTCCTCCACGGCCACGATCCGCTCCTCCAGCGGAACGAAGCCAAAGAGGGCGTTGAGGAGGGTGGTTTTTCCGGAACCTGTGTTGCCGGCTATGAGGACGTTCTTCTCCCTCTCCATGGCGATCCAGAGGAGGGCCGCCTCCTCGGGGCGGAGCAAGTTGTAGAGCAGGTGGCTGACGGTGAGGGGCTGTGTGGAGAAGCGGCGCACCGTGAGGGAGTGGACGTTGGAGAGGGGTGGTATGACGGCGTGGATGCGGGATCCGTCGGGGAGCACGGCGTTCAGCCGCGGCGAGGAGATGGATATTCGCCTGCCGAGGCTTTCCCCGGCCCTGTTCACGAGGCTGAGGAAGTACTCCTCCGTCCAGATGTAGAGGTTCGTGTTAATCCATCCCACGCCGCGCTTGAAGACCTTGACGGGCCTCCTGAGGCCGACGACCACCACTTCCTCGATGTCGTCGCCCTTGATGAGGTTCAGGGGGCCCAGGGGCGAGAGACTAATGTCCAGGAGCCAGAGGACCCGCTGGCGGGTGTAAGGCGGGATCAGCAGCTCTTCTGAGAGCTCCTCCAGGATCTCCTCGGGGCTGTACTCGCCGCGGGTTTTTAGAAAGAGGTCTATAACCCTCGAGGCGATCCTCGCCTCCCAGGGGAATATTGGCGGAAGCTCTATCTTGTAGGGGGCCTCCCCGTAGAAGAGCCAGCCCAGCAGCTCTCCCACCTCGTTCAAGTCCTTCTCATTTAGTTCTATGTCCACGGAGCCGTTTCCCTTCAAGTAACACAGCGGGTAGCCATGACTGTTGACGCAAAGGTCACACTTGTAGAGGCTCTCCAGCCTCCAGCTCCAGCGCAGGGCACCGTGGGGACAGAGCTCCGTGTCCTCGGGGACGCCGCCCTCCGCACAGAGAACCCCCTTGACGCACTCGTAAACGCCCTCGCTGCGGAGACAGGGCGCCTCCTCCGGGGGACAGTGGAGGCAGCGGGCCACCGCCGGATCCCTATAAGGACAGTGCTCCCTGATCACCTCCTCGGCGCCCTCGCGGAGTACCAGCCTAACCACGGATCACCACCTCGTCGCCCACGTCCACGGGCGGATTCTTCCTGGCGTCCATCTCGATGACCGTGTCTCCCCGGACCTCCTCCACCGTCCAGGGATTTAAGACCTTCTTGCAAATGACGCGGTTGTTTTCTAAACATATGAGAAGGATGGGGAAGCGGCAGAAGAAGCCGTGGAAGAAGGTCTTACCTTTTATGGGGAAGATCAGGGCCCCGTCATAGGATCCTTTGAACATAAGGCCAAGGGCCCTCTTCAGGAAGCTGTCGGCCCGCTCCACCCGGCTGGCCAACACCCTGCCCTTTGAAAGGTTTACGAGCACCTAACATATAGGATGCTCCGGCGTTATAAGGGATTGCTCTTTGACTTCGACGGAACGCTGGTGGACAGCGGGAGGGCCTGGGACGCGGCCATACCCCGGGTAATAGAAGAGTGGGGACTGGGGGACCGGGAGACGAGTAGAAAGCTTATAGAAGCCGGTAAGCGCGGCTACGACCCCGTCAGAACTGTTCTCCCCCATTTGGACGACGGACTGGTCAGAAAAATTTACAGGGAAGCGCGCAGACTGCTCCTGGAGGAGTACTTCCATCTCGTGAGGCCCTTCTTCACGAGACAGCAACTACTTTTCTTGCTCGGAGATCGCCCGGCGGTGGTGGTCTCCAACAGCCACAGCGGATTCATACGAGAGGTGCTCGGCCGCTTTGACCTGGACGTCTTCGACGACTACGTGGGTCCCGATCTGACGGGGCTCACGAAGCCGCACCCGGGCCACGTGGAGTACGGACTGTGGCTGCTGGGCACCAACGAGGCTGTCCTCGTGGGCGACTCCGAGGCCGACGAGAGGGCGGCCCACAACGCGGGCATAGACTTCATACACGCGAAGGTGATACACCGTGTACGACGCCATCCTGTTTGATCTGGACGGGACGATCGTGGACTCGACGCTGGCCCACGCGGAGGCCTGGGCAAGGGCCATGGAAGAGCTGGGCAAGAAGGTCTCTCCCGAGGAGAAGAAGCGCTACATAGAGCTGGAGGGCCAGACACTGGAGGGGATCATGAAGGGGCTCTACGGAGACGTGGACCCGGAGTTCTTGAAGAGGCTGAAGGAGGCCAAGAACAGGCACTTCAGGGAGATGGGGGACCTCATAAAGGTGAAGATACCCTGGGAGGTCTTCGAGGCACTCAAGAAGAAGTACAAGGTCGGGGTGGTGACCAGCGCCAGCCGGGACGCCGCCAAGTGGCTCCTCTCCCTGGCAAACGTCGACGACCTCCTTGACGTGCTCATCACCTGGGAGGACGTGAAGGAAGGGAAACCCTCTCCCGAGGGCATACTCAAGGCCATGGAAAGGATTGGCACCCGGAGGGTTCTCTACGTGGGGGACACGGAGTACGACAGGGAGGCGGCCAGGAGGGCCGGCGTGGACTACATGGACGTGGAGGAGTTCGTGAGATCATGGAAGTCGCTCTTGTGAGGTACGGGGAGATAGGGCTCAAGAGTGACAGGGTAAGGCGGCGCATGGAAAGGCAGCTGATGAAGAACATCGAGGCCCAAACGGGAGGCAAAGCCTTCAAGCGGGCGGCCCGGATCGTGGTGGTCGGAGGGAACTGGGAAGAGTTGAGCAGGGTCTTCGGAGTGGTATCCTGGTCCCCGGCCGTCGAAGTGAGGGCAAGGATGGAGGACATCGTCGAGAAGGCCGTTGAAATGCTCTCTTCCCACAGGGGGAGCTTCAAGGTGGAGGCCCAGCGGGTGACCAAGGACTTCCCCCTCACGTCGCCTGAAATAAACAAAGCCGTGGGGGCCGCCGTGGTGGAGCGCCTCGGCCTGCCCGTGGACGTAAAGAATCCCGACGTGGTCCTCGGCGTGGAGATTGTAAATAAGAAAGCCTATCTCTTTTTGGAAAGACGCAGGGGGCCCGGGGGGCTCCCGGTGGGCGTGGAGGGGACCACCGTCCTCCTGTTCTCGGGTGGCATAGACTCGCCCGTGGCCGGCTGGATGGTGGGGAAGAGGGGCGTGGAGATAGAGCCCTTCCACCTCTACACGGGCGTGGATGTTGAACCCGTATTGAAGAGGCTCAGCCGCTGGTTCCCAAGGGAACTGAACCTGCGGGTGTCGGCCATCGACAGGGAGAGGATCGTGAGGGAACTGGAAAAGCGGGGGAAGATGTCCTACTTCCACCTGGTCTTCAAGGGGATACTCTTTAGGCGGGCTGAGGCCTTCGCCGAGGAGGTGGGGGCCGACGCCCTCGTCACGGGGGAGTCCATTGGACAGGTGTCCTCCCAGACGCTGAAGAACCTCAGGGCCCTCGACAGCCTTGTGAACATCTCCGTCATTAGACCTCTCGCGGGGCTCAACAAGGAGGAGATCGTGGAACTGGCCAAAAAGATAGGGACCTACCAGGAGAGTGCCCGGCTGCCGGAGCCCTGCGCGAGGATAAGGATAAAGCCCGTGACGGCCGCAAGCCCGGACGTGCTCAGGGAACTCGTGGAGGCGATAGAGTGAGACTCTTCGTGGCCGTTTACCCACCAAGGGAGCTTCAGGAACGTATGTGGGAAATGGGCAGGTACGTGGAGGGTAGCTGGAAGCGGGAGCCGGCGGAGAAGCTCCACCTCACCCTTAAGTTCCTGGGAGAGATCCCAGAACAGAGACTGAAGGACGTGGACGAGGCATTGAAAAGCATAAAACACCCCTCCTTCACGGTGGAGCTCAGGGGTGTGGGGGTGTTCCCCTCCCGGGAAAGGCCCCGGGTGATATGGGTGGGCGCCAGGGCAAGGGGCCTTCACACCCTAAGGGAACTCGTGGAGGACGCCTTGCTCCCCCTGGGGATTCCCCGGGAGTGGCGGGACTTCGTGCCCCACGTGACCCTCGGCCGGGCAAAGGGGAGGGTGGACGTCTCGGAGCTCTTCAAGAAGTACGAGGGAAAGCACGTTGGCTCCTTCGACGTGAAGGAATTCTATTTGGTGAGATCGGTCCTGAAGCCCGGCGGAAGCGAGTACACGATAATCAGGAGGTATCCCCTTGAGAATCAGGTTCCTGGGTAGCGGCGGAGGTCGCTACGTGACGGCTTACCAGCTCAGGCGCACCGGCGGTTTTCTTGTAGAGGACAGGCTGCTCGTCCACGTGGATCCGGGACCCGGGGCCGCCAGGGCGCTCAGGGACTTCGGGGAGGATGTAAGGAAAATTGACGCCGTGCTGGTTTCCCACAACCACCCGGACCACGTGATAGACGCCCCCGTGGTGGTGGAAGGACTGACCAGGGGCACGAAGGAAAGAAGGGGAAGCGTCCTCGCCGCCAGGAGCGTTATAGAAGGCTGGGAGGACTTCAGGGTTCTCTCGCCCTACCACCAGAGGCTCGTGGAAAGGGTCGTACCCCTGGAGCCGGGGACGTCCGCAGAGCTCGGGAGCCTAAAAGTAAAGGCCATCAAAGCGATCCACACGGAGCCTGGGGCGGTGGGCCTCGTCCTGGAGGGAAGCAGAACCCTCACCTACTACTCAGACACGGGCTACTGGGAGGGCATGGAGCAGTTCGCCCGGGACATCGTGATCTTCAACCTGGAGGTACTCCACGAGCTCCCCACCCACACCCACCCGGGGGTCGTGAAGAGGGTCCTCGAGAGAAGCAGTCCAAAGCTGCTCTTCTTCACCCACTTCGGGATGGGCGTACTACGCTTTGGTCCCGAGAGGCTGGGGAAGATGATAGAAAGGGAGTTTGGCGTGGACGTGATCGTGGTGGAGGATGGCCTCGAGTGGAGAAAGGGGAAGGACGTTACCCTCTTTGACTTTTAGAGGGATGGGGAAACGAAGATGACCGTGTCTCCCCTTATGAGGATCTTGCCCAGCTTGCGCTTGGTTTCCACGCCCTCGATCTCCTCTGCGCCGTCGAGGGTTAGGTTCATGTGGGCGTCGAAGGCCAGAAGCGTGCCCCTGATCTGCATGCCGTTCTTCAGCTGAACGAGCACTTCCCTCCCTATTGCCTCGTTCAGTAGGTCGAAGGGTCGCTTCACCATTCAGATCACCGCTCTAATTGAAGGCAAAGATCTTTATAAAGGTAGCGGCGCTTCATTCAGCGCTTAAAAAGCCTGAGGAGCTTCTCCAGGAAGGAGGCCTTCTTGCGGCGGGGCCTGACACCAGCGAGCTTGGCCGCTATCTCCATGAAGGCCTTGGCGGCAGGGGAGTCCTCCTTGCGGACCACCACCGGCTGGGGTCGCTTCAAATACCAGGAGCGCCTCACCTCGGGGTCCTCTGGGATCTCGCCGAGCACGCTGAGCTCCAAGAAGTTCTCTATGTCCCTCTTCTTGGCCTCCCACTTTTCATTCCTCCGGAGATTCACCACGGCGCCGATGGGCCGGACGCCCAGCTGTTCAGCTGTGAGCCTGGCCTTCATGGCGTCGGCGAGGGCCGCCGGGTTGGGAGTGGTGACCAGTAGCATCTCCTTCGTGGAGCCGATGGCGGCCCTCGCCGAGGAGTCGATGCCAGCGGGCACGTCCACCAGTATGAAGTCGAACTCGTCCTCTATGGAGCGAAGTATGTTCTTCAGCTTCTCGGGGTCTGCCTTTCTATAAGAGGAGAGCGTGAGGCCCGAGGGGACGATCTTGAGGCCGTAGGGGCCGTCGTACATGGCGTCGTGTATGTCTATGTTCTCGATGAGGACGTCGTGGAGGGTGATGGGGGCCGAATGAAGACCGAAAAGCATGCCAAGGTTGGCCATGGCGATGTCGGCGTCCACGAGGAGGGTCTTCTTGCCGAGCTTGGCCAGAGCCGCCCCGAGGTTTGCCGTGACGGTGGTCTTGCCCACGCCGCCCTTCCCCGAGGCGATGGAGATTATCCTTCCCATGCGTATCCCCAGAGGTAGAGGTCTATGTCCCGGGCAACCATCCAGAGATCCGTGATGTCAGGCTGGTAGGGGGAGAGGATCAGGACGTTGAAGCCCCTGAGGTTGAAGAGGGTTGCCCAGAAGTCCTCCCTGCGGAGGAAGATGTGGGTGCTCCGGAGATCTTCCAATAGGGGATAGAGGAGGGAGTAGAGCTCCTTTAGGAGGTCCTCGCGGCCGCTACTTGCAAGTAGGGATCCCTTTTTATCAAAGAGGGCGATCTCGTGGAGGCCGTGCTTCCTCTTGACGTAGCGGAGCACCTCCTTGGACCTGCCGAGGCTGGGGGGCTCCAGCTTCCTTGGCTTGACAACGCGTTTCAACAGGCCCAGCTCCCTTCCGATCTCCTCGAGCCCCCTGACGAAGTAGCGGAGCAGCTTCATTGCATCACCCCAGGTCAGAGGAGGAGCCAAAGCCGAGGCCCGCGTCGATGAGCCTCCTCAGGAGGGAGAGCTCCTCCGCCGGTAAGAGCTTCATAATGTTTATAACCTGTCCCTTCTCGTAGGCAGCGGGGATGATCTTGGAGAGGTCCCTGAGGGGGAAGGGCTTGCTCAGGCGGGCGTCCTCGTTGAAGGAGGCCGTGAGCTTGAGCTTGGGGACCGTGAGTTCCACCACGTCCACGTTGGCCCCCTCGGCCCTGAAAACGTTGCCCACGCGCTTCAAGGAGCTGTCCCCCTTCTCTTCAAAGACGTACTTCAGGTGGACGTAGTAGGCGTGTGTGACGTTGCCGTTCTCCACCAGGAGCATCCCTTCCTCCGCTCCGCTGTAGCCGATGCCCGTGACCGCCAGATAACCGTTGAAGTTCTCGGGGATCCGGGCAAGGAGGGAACTGACGTCCCCATTTTTAATGGGTTCATTCCTTATGAGAGGGGTTCCCGAGGGGACCTTCATCCCTCATAATAGGACGTTCAGGGTTAAAAGGGGTGGTGTGATGGCAGAGCTGGAGATCAAGTTCGAGAAGGCCGGCAGGATAAAGAAGGGACAGTGGATACTCATCGACGGGGCCGTCTGCCGGGTGACGGACATCCAAATATCGGCACCCGGCAAGCACGGCTCCGCAAAGGTGAGGATCACCGCCGTGGGCGTCTTCGATGGCCAGAAGAGGCAGCTGCTGCGTCCATCTGACGCCGACGTAGAAGTGCCCGTCATGCACAGGAAGAGGGGTCAGGTGCTCGCCGTCATGGGCGACACGGTCCAGATCATGGACCTCAACGACTACAACACCTTCGAGATACCCCTAAGTGCCGTGGACGAGGAGCACAGGGAGAAACTACAGCCAGGGGCAGAGGTGGAGTACATGGAAGCCGGCGAGTACCGGAAGATCGTCCGCGTGAAGACCGAGTAAGTTTATTAAACACTTTCAGGCGGGGTTAATTGCACGGCGGGATGTGGGAGCGCCTGAACCGCCGGGAGGTGATTGGATGGGCATGTACCACTACATTCGGGCCGTGCTCCAAAAGGAGTATTCCCACGACAGGGACGAGTTCTACGACTACAGGGAGAGGCTGAAGGAGAAGATACTTCGATGGAGAAGGGAGCCCGCCGTCGTGAGGATAGAGAGGCCCTCCAACATTACCCGAGCCAGGGAGCTGGGTTACAAGGCCAAGCAGGGAATTATCGTAGTAAGGGTGAGGGTGCGAAAGGGTTCCGGTGCACACATCAGGCCCAACAAAGGTAGAAGGCCCAAGCGGATGGGTGTGAACAAGCTCACCCGCAGGGTTTCTATCCAGAGGATCGCCGAGATGAGGGCCAACCGCAAGTACAGGAACCTGGAGGTGCTGAACTCCTACTACGTGGGCGAGGACGGCCAGCACTACTACTACGAGGTCATCCTCGTGGATCCCCACCACCCGGCCATCAGGAGCGACAAGGACCTGAAGTGGATAGTGGAGCCCCAGCACAGGGGGAGGGCCTTCAGGGGCAAGACGTCAGCGGGCAGGAAGGGCAGGGGACTGAGACACAAGGGCAAGGGAGCCGAGAAGGCCCGGCCCAGCCTCAAGGCTAACCAGAGGAAGCTAAAATGATGCACGGTGTCTTTGCCCGGGTCTTCGTGCGGTCCACCGAAGACCCCGAGAAGGTGCTCAGGGCACTGCAGACTGTGGTCCCTTTGGCTACCAAAAAGAACGTGAAGGTGACGGAGCACAGGGGCGTCTACGGGAACCTTTTTTATTCTATAACCTACGAGGGGCGACGGAAGGAAGCAAAGAAGGTCTGGGAGCACGTCTGGAGGAACCTGGACCCCGAGGACAGGGAGTTCTTGAAAGAAAGGATCGAGGAGTTCGTGGATGAGTGGGGGAACCTGCACCTCCGCTTTGATAAGCAGGATGCCTACAGGGGAAAGCTCCGGCTGGGACAGTCGGGCGTCGTCAAGCTCGTGTTCAAGCTCGAGGCCTACCCAGCCAAGCCCGAGAAGTTCCGGGAGATCGCCCGGAAGCTGGTGGAAAAATGAGGTACTACGACTTCGTGAGGGCGGAACCCGACGGGGATATGAAAAGGGTTGCCGCCGAGCTGGGCGTGGAGCTACTCTATAATCTAAAGGGCGTCTACGAGGTGGAGGGTCCCCAGGAGGGGTTGAAACTGCTCCACCGGGCCAGGGTCCTCTTTGTGAAAAAGGTGAACCCCACGCTGCTCTCCCTGGCCAGTCAAAG
>JAADDC010000043.1 GCA_013154145.1 Candidatus Iainarchaeum sp.
CCGCCAAAGCCGCTGAGCAGCTTCTTCCGTAGTTCCCGGAGCTTCTCCATGGTCAGGTCCGGGGGATCCAGCTCGCCCTCCAACCTTGTCCCCACGAAGAACTCCATGGGGCGCCAGCAGTAAACGCACCGGTTGGTGCACCAGGCCACCGCCTGCGTCATCTGCATGCAGCGGTGGGTGTCTATGCCGTAGAACTTGTTCTTGTAGCAGGTGCCCTCGCCGCGGATGGCCTTCTTCGTCCAGCTACAGACCTCCACGGCCGAGTGATTGTAAACGCCGTAGCCGGCGTTCTTGAGCTGCTTCTCCACCCACTCGGGAACCCGCACTACCATCACCAATTAAACGGTTGTCAACGTTTTTGAAGTGAATGCAGGCCTGGGAGATGGACGCCACAGAGCTGGCCAGGGTCCTCGGCGTGGACCCCCAGAGGGGATTGAAGGAAGAGGAAGCAAGAGAGCGACTAAAGAGGTACGGCAGGAACATTATAGAAAAGAAAGGCGGGCGCCCTCCCCTCCTCATCTTCCTTTCCCAGTTCAAGGATCCCCTGGTGGGGCTGCTCTTGGTGGCTGCGCTCCTTTCGGCCTTCCTCGGCGAGTGGCTGGACGCCGCCCTCATCGCCGTCATCCTCGTCCTCAACGCCGCCCTCGGCTTCTATCAAGAGTACAAGGCCGAGAAGGCCCTGGAGGCTCTCAGGTCTTTCCTGAAGCCCACGACGAAGGTCATAAGGGACGGGGAGCTGAAGGTCATTCCGGCGGAGGAGCTGGTTCCCGGGGACGTGGTTCTCCTTGAGGAGGGGGACCGGGTGCCAGCGGACCTGAGGCTCGTGGAGGCCCACGACCTCCTGGTGGACGAGTCCCTGCTCACCGGGGAGTCCGTGCCCGTGGAGAAGAGTGCGGAGTGGAAGGGATCTGCCCCCGTGGCAGAGCGGAAAAACGTTCTGTACATGGGGACCAGTGTCGTGAGGGGGAGGGGGAAGGGTATCGTCTACGCCACGGGGATGAACACGGAGATGGGCAAGATCGCCGCCGACGTGGAGGCCATCGAGGAAGGGGAAACCAGCTTTGACAGAGAAATAAAGCAGCTGTCCTCCCTCATTGGAAAGATCTCCGTGGGGGTGGCCGTTCTCGTCGTTTTGATCTATTCCCTGAGGGGGCTGGACCTCCTGGACGCCCTCACGGTGGGCGTGGCCCTTGCCGTGGCCGCCGTCCCCGAGGGGCTTCCCGTGGTCATCACGCTGGCCCTATCCCTGGGCGTGCTCCAGATGGCCAAGAAGAAGGCACTTGTAAGGAGACTCAAGAGTGTGGAGGTGCTGGGCTCCGTGGACGTCATCTGTACAGACAAAACGGGCACCATCACGGAGAACAGAATGAAGGTGGTGGAAGTCTGGGGCGACGAGGAGTGGATAAGGATCGTGGCATCCTGTTGCAACAACGCGGACCTCAGATCTCGCTCTGGAGATCCCCTGGAGATCGCCCTGAAGGAGTACGCCGGGGAGATCCCCTGCCAGCGACTGGGGGAAATACCCTTCTCCTCCGAGCGGAAGATGATGACCGTGATTGTGAAGCTCAACGGGAAGGAATACATACTCAGCAAGGGGGCGCCGGAGGTGATCGCCCGCCTCGTGGGGGACGAGAGCTTTCTCCGGAAGGCCGAGGAGATGGCGGAGAGGGGGCTGAGGGTGCTGGCCCTCGCCTACAAGGAGAACGACGGCCGGCCCGAGGAACCTCCGTACAAGCTGGCCGGCCTCGTGGGACTGTTGGATCCGCCGAGGAAGGGGGTAAAGGAGGCCATAGAGATTGCCAAGCAGGCGGGCATCAGGACGGTGATGATCACCGGGGACCACAGGAAGACGGCGGAGGCCATCGCCCGGATGGTGGGCATAGAGGGGAGGGTGATCACAGGAGAGGAGCTGGAGGAGTTAGGTGAGGACGGGCTAGAGGAAATCATAGAGGAGGTGGGGGTCTTTGCCCGGGTGGAGCCCCGCCAGAAGCTCATCATCGTTAGGGCATTACAGAAAAGGGGACACGTGGTGGCCATGACAGGGGACGGCGTGAACGATGCCCCGGCGCTGAAGGCCGCAGACGTGGGCATAGCCTTGGGGAGCGGAACGGACGTGGCCAAGGAGGTGGCGGACCTCATACTCCTGGACGACAACTACGCCACCATCGTGGAGGCCGTGAAGGAGGGGCGCCGTATCTTCGACAACATCAAGAAGTTCGTGCTCTACCTTCTCTCGGCCAACAGCGGCGAGGTGATGGCGGTCTTTGCCGCCTCCCTCCTCAACACCATGCTACTCAAGCCCGTTCACCTGCTTCTCCTTAACCTCTTCACGGACGGGGCGCCGGCCGTGGCCCTGGCCGTGGATCCCCCTGCCAAGGACATCATGAAGAGGAAGCCCAGGAGGCGGGACGAGCCCGTGCTCAGCAGGAGGGACATCCTCGTGGGCATCGGACTGGTTGGACTGCTCCTGGCCGTTGGCATGCTGATTTCTCACTTTGCCGGCCTTCCGCGGGGCATAGAGGTGGCCTGGGGTGCCACGTTGTTGGGCTTCACGGTGCTCGAATTCGTGAGGCTCCAGACGGTGAGGAAGGAGCCCCTGACCACAAACCGCTACCTCCTCCTTTCCCTCCTGATTTCCCTGGGCCTCGTCCTGCTCATCCTCTACACGCCGCTGGCTTCTATTTTCGATGTGGCGGCGCCGGGACTTTTTGAGTTGGCTGTCATCGCCGGCGTGGCGCTGCTCCTCTACGCCGTCTCCCGCTTCCTTTAAGTAGGGGGTTCACCATCTTCTTTCATGAGGGGCGTCAACCCCTGGTTCATAGGGATGATCGTCGTCTTCGTGGCGGCGGTGCTCTTCGTCGTGACCGTCATGAAGGGGATAGCCGAGAAGGCAGGGGCCTCCGTGGCGGTGGAGAGATGCGTTCAGCTATGCATTGAGGCCAAGGAGAGGGGGATGGACCTCTCCAACGGTCCCTGCTTATCCAACGACGTGGCGCCCGGCTGGGTCTGCGACGTGGCCCACTGGCCGAGGCTGCCCGTGGACGACGACCCGGCGAACCAGTGCGAGGCCTTCGGCAAGACGGCCTTCCACTTCGTGGAAGTGGACGAGAACTGCAACGTCATAAGGGTTTACTGAGGGACGAAGCTGCCGCTCTCCTCGGCGTAAACGGTCACCGAGGGCTCGGGCAGCACGATCTTCCTCACGATGATGTGGTCCACCACGTAGTCGTAGCCGCCGAAGATGTAGAAGTTGCTGAAGCTGTTGTATGTATTATCCACAAGGCTGACCCTGTCCTGAAACACGCCGTTGTAATAATACTCGGCGTTGATCTCGTTGCCATAAACGATGAGGCGTGCGAAGTACCAGTCGTAGAGCACGTCCGTGCCCAGATCTGAGCTCACGACGATGCTCCCGCCGTAGTTGCTCCTCACGTCCACGCCAACCCCTATGGTGGAGAGGTGGCAGTACACGAAGCCGTAGCCGTTGCCGGAGCCGTCTATCACACCAATTCGGTCACAGTCGCCACCGACGGTGGTGGTCCTGTAAATCCAGACCTCCACGGCGAAGTTGCGCTCCAGCAGGGTACCCATGGACTTGAAGCCTCCGTTGGGGTCGTTGGCCGTGCTCTTCCATATGGAACAACTCCCGTCGTAGCTGAGGCCGCAGTACTGGCTCAGCTTTCCGTTGCCGTACTGGGTCCAGCCCGAGAATTTCTCCGCGTCGTCGAAGAAGGTGAAGACCTCGTGGCCGTTGGACTCGGGGGGCAGTCCGGCCTTCCCGTAGAGGAGGTATATGTTCTGGTCCGGGAGTAGCTGGGGGAGCTTCACCCAGAGGACGACGCGGTCAGCTGAGCACTCTTCTACATAAAACGGGAGCGGCCTCATGTTCAGGTCCACGGGGAGGAGGTCCGAACAATCGGAGGTGGCCAGGTGGGAGAGGTTGAAGTTGGTGGAGTTTAGCTCTACGCGGACGGGGTAGTCGGCTGGACTGAGGCCCGAACTGTTCTGTATCCTCACCTTCACGCGGTAAGGGAAGGAGAACTCTGGGGGATTGCTTATGAAGCCTACCACCGCGGAGACGGTCGTGGACTGGAAACTGAGGGAGCCCCTCTCTGCCCGGAACGGCAGGATCACGTAGAAGAGCTCTCCCTTCTCGATGAGTTCGTCACCGTCCCCCTTGTACTCCTTTAGATTGGCGGTTTGGGGAACGCCGTCCAGCAGGACGGTCACCTTGTCCACGGGAATGGCGCCGCTCACCCCCTGGACGAGGACGTAGGTCTTGGGTCCCACGTAGAAGGCCGATATGAGCTCTGCGCTGTTGCTCACCCGTTCCTGGACGAGCGTGGAGGTGCTCTCGGCCTCGGAACTGTAACTGCCAATGCTCTTCACCGCCACCCCCGTTATCACGAGGGAGGCCAGCAGGAAGCCAATGAAGAGCACCATGGCCTCCAGCGGAACGTTGGCCCTCAACCGCACACCCCCCAGAGGGTGGACACGCCGTCAAGATCGATGAAGACGCAGTCGCCGCTGTCCACGGCCGTCCCCAGCACCAGGACGGCAAGGTCGTCGGCTTCCAAGAGGTTGACGTCGCCGCTGTCCCTCAACAGGACCACGTTAACCTCCACGGGGAGGCCGTTGACGGTGACAAGGGCGTTGAAGGGGTTCAGCTTCCCTGACACACCCCGGACGTAGACGTTGTTCTCGTAGACCTGAACGATCTCGTAGGAAGAGACAGTTTTAGACTGTACCTCCGTGGAGACGCTGCCAGCCTCGCCAACACTGGAGTTAACCTGATAGCTGAGGGTGTAGACCACGAAGGAGGCCACCAGGAGGGTTCCGATGAAGATGATGAGCAGTTCCTGGGACTGGATCACCCCACCACCACCTCGTAATCCGTGTAAACGCCGTACTGGGTGCTCACCCTTATCCTGTAGGCCCCGGGGGCGAGGGGATAGCGGATGTTCACCTCCATGAGCTCCCCGGGCGTGAGTAGATAGTCGAGGACCTCGTCGGCGCAGCTCACGTCGACGCCATTACAGGCCCCCACGTAGCGGCCGTTGACGAAGATGTCCACGGAATTCACGTCGATGGTGGTCTCCCCCAGGTTCTTCACGTAGACCCAGAGGAGGTTCTGGTCCAGGTTGCCGTCGCCCTCCACCACCTTCACGATGGTGGCTATCTGCTGGGCGGAGGTCTCCGTCTTCTGGGCCATGGCGTATGAGAGACCCCTCAAGGAGACGGAGATGGCAGAGACCGCTATGGAAAGGGCGATGAGTGTGGCCACGAAGAAGATGATGTGGCTCATGGCTACGCTGAAACCCCTCACGGAATGACTTGAGGGGAAGTTATTAATTAAGGTTCCACAGGCCCGTTTCTTCAGGTCCGATGGTAACAGTCGGCTCCGGGTCGACGCGCTTCCTCACCACCCAGACGGAGGTCAGGAAGTCGAAGTAGCCCTTGGACAGGGCGTTTATCTCCTCGGGGGTCAGGAGGCGGCCGAAGAGGATGACCTCGTCCATGAGGCCGTTGTAGTCGTAGCCGGCCCCACCCTCAGTTCCGAAGTAGGTGGGTCCCGCTCTCGCTGGCAGGGACGTGATACTGGACGTTCCCTTCAGCGTTCCGTCCACGTAGATCTCTTGAAAGAGGGAGATGCCCGAGACTCGGGCGGCCACGTGGTACCACTTCCCCGTCACGGAGACGCTCCTGTCGTAGAGGGGAACCCCTCCGCTGTCAAATAGCACGTAGGGGTTGACGTTGCTGTCCACGCCGACGGCCCGGTTCCAGGCACCGTCGTGGATGACCTTTCCGAGGCCGTCGGCGGGGGAGTAGGCGTAAACGAAGGCCAGGTACGTGAACTCCTGATAACTCCCGTTGAAGTTGGTGACCACCCAGTCGTCGTTGCCGTCAAAGGAGAGGCCCCAGCCAAAGCGGCCCTGCACCCATGCGGTGTTGCCCTCCAGATTTCCCTCGTAAAGGCCCAGGGCGTCGTAGGTGACGCTTCCCGTTCCCTCATTGAAGTGGAAGACAGCCAGCAGGTTCGTGTCATCGAAGTTGAAGACGTCGAAGACGTTGTAGCCGTTGGACTCGGAGGCCGCGTTGGGGTTGCAGTAATACATGTAGATGTTCGTGTCGCCGGCGCTGACGTCCACGGAGACCCAGATGGACGCGCTCGAGGTGCCCCAGTACTCGATCCAGTAGGGGAGGAGGTTGCCGTTGAGGTCCGTGAAGCGGATGTCGTTGCCGTCGCTCTTGTTGAAGTCAAAGTTGGTGCTGTTTAGCAGGACGTTGACGGGGTAGGAGGCTTGGCTGAAGCTGGACGTGATGGTCACGGGCCTGCGGCAGAGCCAGCCACAGACGTAGTCAGAAGAGGTGGAAGTGCTCCCCAAGTACTCGAGGGTGACGGTGACGAGGCAAGGGCCGTTGTAGGGGAGGTTCAGGCCCCCGCTCTCACCAGTAACCAAGAAGCCGTTGTCCGTCTGGTCCCAGCAGTTGAGGTCCGAGCAAAGGCCAACGAAACGGTGGTTGATAAAGACAGAAACGTTGTTCAGCTCCACGGGGCCCTCCAGGGCCGTGAAAGAAACGCTGAGGTAGTTCCCGTCGAAGGAGATGGCATCGATGCGGAGGTACTGCTTCTCGGAGGCGAGGAGTGCTTCTTGTCTAAACTCCTGCTTCTGGGCCACCACCGCCTGGTTGATGCTGTACGTGGAGATGATGAAGATGGCGGCCACGACGCCTATGACCGTGAAGAGAAGTGCTACCACAGAGGCCAGTCCCCGCACTATGGAAGAAGATCAAAAAGGGGTAAAAGCTTAGGTGAGGAGCTTGGCGAAGAGACCCGCCAGCCTCGGATGCTTCACCAGCTTCTTGGCCAGCACCTTCAGGGCCTCCATGTGGCCCTCGGAGATGGCCAGCACGTCCTCGGGCGTCAGTATGTCCACCAGGAAGTTGAAGTCGTCGTCCGTGAGCTTCTCGAACATCTGGCGGATCTTGACGAGGCGCTGTAGCTGGTTGCCACGCCTCTCCCACCAGAGCTTGTTGTAGAGGGAGAGGGTGTTGTTGGAGAAGTCGTTCTTCTCGTGGGCGATGGCGGCCACCTCGGCGGCGATGGCGCCGGCCTCCATGGCCAGGAACATGCCGCCGCCGTGGAGGGGGTGCACCTGGTGGGCGGCGTCACCTATGACGATCAGGCCGTCGGTGGTCATCTCCTTCAGCAGCCCTCCGACGGGGATGCCCCCTCCACGGACCTCTATGATGGAGGCGTCCTCGAAGCCGTACTCGTCTTTATGCTCCTCTATCCACTTGTCCAGGTACCACTTGGCCGTCTTCTCGTCGCGGGCGTCGATGCCAATGCCCACGTTGGCGGCGTCCTTGTCCGTGGGGAAGATCCAGACGTAGCCGCGGGGGGCTATCTCGTTGCCGAAGAAGAGGTGGATGTTCTCGTGGTCGATGTCTATGCCCGCCATCTGGTATTCGAAGCCCGAGTCGGCGTGGTAAGCCTGCTGGAAGGTCTTGAGACCGGCCTTCCTGGCGATCTTGGACTCGAAGCCGTCGGCGGCCACCACGATGTTGGCCCTGAACTCCCTCTCCTCGCCGATGAACTTGGCCTTAACACCAGATACCTTCCCGTCTTCCTTGATGACGTCAAAGACCTCGTGGAAGGCAAGGACGGTGGCGCCGGCCCGGGTGGCCATCTTGGCCAGCTCCTTCTCGAAGATCTTCCTCTCGATGACGAAGCCCTCGCCGGGGATCTGGATGTACTTGCCGTTGGGGGCGTAGACCTTGGCCCCCGTCACCTCCCAGCCCTTCCAGCGGGGATCCGGCTCTATGCCCAGCTCCAGGAGCTGGTCCTTGCCGAAGCCCTCGGCACATTGGACGGGCGTTCCGATTTCCTTCTTTCTTTCAAGAACGAGGACCTTGAGACCCCTTTCGGCGGCGTTCTTGGCGAACCAGAGGCCGCCGGGTCCTCCACCGACAACGACCACGTCCCATTCACGCCTCAAGGCTAACACCCCTCTCCCGGGCTATTTCCTCCAGCTGGGGCCTGATGGCAAGGGCGGCCACGGGACAGCCCTTAACGCAGAGTCCGCAGAGGGTGCACTTGTCGTGGTCAATCTTGATCATCCCGTCCTCGAGGGTCAGGGCGTCAAAGGGACAAATACCAACGCAGAGACCGCACCTGATGCAGCGATCGCCGTACCAGTGTAGCCGCCTGCCGTCTTCCATCTATAACACCGTTAAGGGCAAACGTTTTAACTGCACACCACCTCTGTACGGAACTGCTCGCCGCCGACGCTGAAGCTAACCACCACGCTGGGGAGGCGCTCGGAAGTGGAACAGTAGACGTTCCAGCCCGCCGGAACCTTTTCTCTGTAGCATAAACCCTCCACGCTGAGGTCACTCAGCTCGACACCGGCCTTCACGTGGACGACAGTCCCGTTGAGGAGCGTGCAGTCAATTTCGGGCGGGCTGGAAGGACTCGGCTCTCCCTCGTGGTTGGCGAAGCCGGGGACGAAGCGGAGAAAGAGGAGAAGGAGGAAGGGGATGAGAAGAAGCAGAAGGCGGCGGTAGCGCATGGAAGCATAGGAGCTCTATTCCTTATAAAGGATGTCCATGCTGGGGCGGTCACTGACCTCCCTGACCAGGTACTGGATCTTCGCCTCCTTGGGCTTGAAGAAGTCGAGAACGTCCTTCTCGATGACCTTGACGCTCACGTCGGAGCAGGTGTAGATGTCGGCGCTGACGTAGCCGAGTTCCGGCCACGTGTGGAAGGCGATGTGGCTCTGGAGTAGCGTGGCGACGTAGATAACGCCTTGGGGCTCGAAGGTGTGGAAAACTTCGCCCACGATGTCGGAATTTAATTTTCGGGCCAGTCTGCGGCTTAGATCGATTATTGCCTCGAGATCGTTGGCCTTCTCTGGAGAAACGCCGTAGAGGTCGAAGATCACGTGGTTTGGATAGGCAAAGTTGTAGTGGACCATGTTACAGTCTTTGGAACAAAAAATATTTTAGGAATTGCTGGAGCGCTGCCGGCCAAGCACAGACACGACGCAACAAAGGGCTCCCCGGTCGTTTTATACATAACCCAAGACAATATACATAACACATTTTTATACATAACAAAGAAGCAACTGGATAACGGTAGATTGAACGGGGTTTCGGGGTGTGTTCTTGGGACACGCCGAGGAAATGACAAAGATTTTTATAAACGCACGCATGTTGTTGGGTATATTGCTGTTTGACTGTGATCGATGCGTTTATTTAACCAATAAAATAAATTTAAATAACTCAAAATCATTTTAATTTATACATAACGACAAGCCCCTCTGGAGAACAGCCCAACTGTGCTCAACCCTTGCTTTGGAGGGCCTCCTCCAGCCGCCGGGCATGTTCCTCTATCTTGCTCCAGACCTTGCGGACGTCTGCGAAGACCTCGTCCAGGACGAGGCTGAGGCTCGGAGCCCTTAGGCCGTAGGTGGAACCCCTCTTCTTGGTGATGAGACCCGCCTCCAGGAAGCGGTTGAGGTAAGTGACGTAGAACTGGGACTGGCTCACCCTGTGCCCCTTCAGCTCCAGGTATCTCAGGATGTCCCTGGCCTTCATGGCGCCGTTCTTCACGGGGAACTGCTCCCCCTTCTCTTCCACTATTCCCTCCCTGACGCCCGCTATCCGGGAGAAGAGCAGGAGGAGCTCGATGA
>JAADDC010000032.1 GCA_013154145.1 Candidatus Iainarchaeum sp.
CTCCTTGAAGCCGTAGTGGCCCGAGTACTCCCCGAAGAAGTCGATGTTTTCCCTCCGGGCAATCTCCTTGATGAGTACCCTGCCGGTGGGCGTCCGGATCACCTCCATCCCCAGATCTTTCAGGTACTCTTCCAGCTTCACGGGGAGCGTCACCTCTATGGCTATCTTCTTTCCGATTGCTCCCTTCTCGGCGAGGAAGGCGACGAGCTCGTCGCTGTCAAGGATTTTCCCCCTGTACTTCACGGCGATGCGGTCGGCGTCACCGTCGAGCATGATCCCCCAGTCACCCTCCACCTCCTCGAAGGCTTTTATGGATAAAGGATGTGTGGGGTCCGGCGGGTGGCCCGGAAACCTGCCGTCGGGAACGGCGTTGTAGGCCTTCAGGTCGAAGAGCACTTCCAGGAGGGGGAGGTAAAGGTAGCCGGCTCCGCTGGAGAGGTCCGCCCCGAGGCTGACCCTCGGAACCTCCCAGGACTCGAAGATCTCGAAGTAATCGTCCACCCACTCCCTGAAAAAGAGCTTCCGGGGATTACCCTCGGGATAGGCGTCCCTGTACGCCTTTTCCAGCTCCCGGATCTTCTCGGGCGGCCAGTCAATACCCCCCTCGTCGATGGGCTTGACGCCGTTGTACTCGGGCGGGTTGTGGGAGGCCGTCACCTGGAGGGTGTGGATCCCCTCCCGCCAGGCAAAGAAGTAGGACATGGGCGTGGTTGTGATGCCTATGTCGACGACCTCTCCGCCAAGACCCTCGGCCAGGTGAGACGCCAGCACGTCCGAGGAGAGGCGCACGTCCCGGCCTATGGCCACCTCACCTTCCACGAGCTGCCTGAAGGCGGCCCCGAGCTTCTCTGCCTTCCACGGGTCGATGTCCCTCCCCCAGACACCTCTAATATCGTAGTACTTGAACATTTACACCCTCCCGTAGTCGTCCTCCAACCTCACGATGTCGTTCTCGTCGAGGACCTCGCCCAGCCAGACCTCCACGATGCGCATTCCTCCAGAACCGCCCTCCAGCCGGTGGGGAGTCCCCCTCCTCACCTTCACGACGCTCCCTGGAATGAGGCTGAAGCGCTCGTCGCCCACGCGGGCATAGCCCCTGCCCTCCACCACGACCCAGACCTCGTCCCGGTGGCGGTGCAACTGCAGCGACGTTCTCTTCCCTTCCTCCACGAAGAGCTCCTTGACCACGTATCCCTTCCCCTCTTCTATCACCCGGAACCAGCCCCAGGGCCTCTTCTCCATCAACATCCCTCCTCCTTGGGCAGCTTCCTCGTTCTCCACCACTCCACGGGGAGGAGGATCAAGAAGGCCACGACGGTGGCCACTTCCGTCACGAGGGAGAAGATGGCCAGCGCTATGAAGATGAGGAAGAGATAGAGGTTTTCTATGAGTGTTCTCAGGAGTTCATTGTTCTGGGTTAGTGCCAAGAGGGCTTCTTTCGTGAGCAGGGGCCTGTCAGAGCTGAGCGAAGCCTTTATGGAGGCCTTCAGGGCCTCCTTGAACCTGATGAGCTCTTCCACGGCCTTGGAAAGGATGACGTTGCGGTCAGCGGGGGACAGCAGGTTCCACTCGGGTATGGAGCTGGCCAGCTGGGCTTCCAGGAGCTTCACCTCTTCGGGGGTGACGGTGCTGGGAAAGAGGGCGTCGATGAGCGTCGAGAGGGAGTTCTTGTCGCCTCCGAGGCTGTTACTCCAGCGCAGGGCTTCGTTGATAAAGAGGTCGTTGTAGTAGGCGGCATTGGGGATCACGATGATCACCACCAACAGGAGAAAGACGATGGTGGCGATGCCCCGCGCGCTCCGCAGCTTCTCCCAGACGTGGCCCACCCTCCTCACTTCCTTCCCGTGGGCCATTATGCCCGAAAGGAGGATGGAGAGTAGCGCGAGGTCGTCCAGCTGAACGTACCTTAGAAATATCAGGAAGGCGACGAGGGCCAGAGCCCACGCGGCGAGGAACAGCCTCCTTTCCTTCACGGAGCTCAGGACGTAGATGCCAAGGAGCGAGAGGAGGGTTAAGATGAAGAGGCTGAGCCAGAGCCCCACGTTCATGAGTGCGTCCATCTTCACGAGGGCTTCCAGAGCTAAGTCCGTCCTGTAAGCTAAGAAGAGGGACAGGGATAACAGGAAGAGGCCTGCAATGACCTTCAAGATCTCGAAGAGCTCTTCTCTCTCCATGCTTTCACCTGTGGGTGTAGTAGAGGCTTATCACCTCACCGTTGTTTTTCCAGACCCGGGCGAAGTAGTGGCGGTCCAGCTGGACGATCTCCCCATCCTTCAGGGTTTGGGCCCACGGCTCCAGCACGCCGTTCCTCTCCTCTCCGGAGGGGAAGAGCACCTTGCCGTGGATCTCCCCCTCCCTTTGATGGGGAACCCAGTGGATCTTGCTTTCCTTGCCCACCTCGTCGCCCGCGTAGCGGGCCCGGGCCTTGTCCTCCCCGACTTCCAGAACTTCAATGTTGTAGAGGTACTTAAGCCTTAGCCTCTTCTCTCGGAGATCCGAGCGCTCCACCCAGAGCCTGTGGGTTCCGGACCTGAACCGGTATTCCCTTTGGCCCATGTCCCTGTCCGGGTGCCAGGGAAGCCTTGCCTTCACCTCCGGGGCCCCCTCCACCTCGAGTAACACGGGATCTTCCACGAAGAAGACGCGCCTCGCCACGGGATCGATCTTCTGCCTGTTGAGTGCGTAAATGTTTTCCATCTTCAGTGTGATGTCCGTCTTCTTGGGGCCGATGTTCCTGAAGAACTCCACGAGCGTTTCGGGGAGTATGCCCCTGTTGAGCAGGGCCCTGACGGTGAGCGTCCTCGGGTCACCCCAGTGGTCGATGAGCCCCTTCCTCAGGGCTTCCCGGATCTTCCGCTTGCTCAGTCCGACAGCAAATTCCCCTTCCTCTATCTTTAGCCTCCCGAAGGCGATGACCTCGGGCTTATTCAACCCCAAGTACTCCTGAATGATCCTTTGAACTTTTCCGTTGTTCTCGTGGTCCTTGCCCCTGAGTATGTGGGTTATGCCGAGGGTGCCGTCGTCCACGGCGGAGGCAAAGTTGTAGAGCGGGTAAACGGTGAAGCGCCAGCCCCTGCGCGGGTGCGGAACCCTCGTTATCACCCGGGCTATGCCCGGATCGCGCAGGACGGGATTGGGGTGTGCCGGGTCCACCTTGAGAAAGAAGGCCAGTTCGCCCTCGTCGTACTTCCCTTCGAGGGCGGCGTCCAGAATCTCCAGATTTTCCTCTGGAGAACGGTCCCTGCCCTCCAGGGGAAGCTTCTCCTTGCGCTTCCTGTTCACCTCCTCGGGAGGGTCAAAAGAGGCGTATGCCAGCCCCTTGGAGATGAGCTCCCTCAGGTAATTAACGTAGATCTCCAGGCGGTCGGACTGGTAGACGATTCGGTGGATCTTCACGCCCACGGCCTCGAGATCCTCCCTTATGGCGTCGTAGTAGGGGAGCTTTGCCTTGTAGGGGTTCGTGTCGTCGTAGCGGAGGATGAAGGTTCCATCGTACTCCTCGGCGTAGAGGTGGTTGACGATGGCCGCCCGGAGGTTGCCTAGGTGTATGTAGCCCCCGGGTTCCGGGGCAAAGCGAAGAACCACCCTTCCCCTTTCGGCGTTGGGGAGGGGAGGAAGCCCCCTTCGCTCCCTGCGGGGTAAGTTGTAAGTGAACCTTTCCATTTCCTTCTTCTGCTCCTCGGGGTCCATTTGATTGACCTTTTTCACTACCTCTTTTACGATGTTGGCGATCTCCCTGGCGTGGGGCTTCAGGGACGGGTCCTCGGCGAGGATCTTTCCGATGACTGCCCCGACGCTGGCCCTCCCGCCGTGCTCCACCGCATTCTTCAACGCGTACTTGTATGCCAGCTCCCTTACTTTCTCCACATCCACGAAAGGAAAAAGGTATGTGCAGTTTAAAAGCAGTTGTAGTCAATACATAGGCGTGACCGAGGCCCTTCTAAAACTTCTGGAAGAGATCAACGTTCGTCTAATTCGTATAGAGCACGCTCTCATTCCGCCAGTGAAGTTATCGCCTGCCGAGGTAGCAGAGCTCGAAGAGCTGTTTAAAGACGCCATCTCCGGCAACACCCGCAACTGGAGGGATGTGGATAAGGAGCTGGAGCGTTGAGCTCGGTAGAAAAGCGGAGAAAAAGTACAAGACGCTTCCACCAAGGCTCCGTTTAAAAGTTAAAAAAGCTCTTTGAAACGCTGGAACTTAATCCATGGCCTGCAAAGCTTTATGATATCGAAAAATTAGAAGGGGTATCCTTTGAGGGTTATAGAGTTCGCATCGGAAAGCTTCGGGTTATTTACGCTGTTCTCGAGAAAGAACGCAAGGTAATCGTTCTCAAAATAAAGTTTAGGAAGAAGGCGTACAGGGGGATTTAAGCTGGCAGTGGTATAAAAACCCTCCCGCCCTTTGTTTGATGGATGGGCTTCAGGGAGCTGGTGGCCGAGAGGGTTCGGAAGTTCAAGGAGCTGCTCTCCCGGGGCATAGATCCCTTCAAGGAGAAGCGCTTCGAGGTGAGCGCCTACTCCATTGACATCAAGCGGGAGTTTTCTTACCTTTCCCCCGGCGAGGAGACCGAGCAGAGGGTGTCCGTCGCCGGCAGGATACTCTCCCGCCGGGGCCACGGCAAGATCGTCTTCGTGGATCTCCTGGACGCCAAGGGGAACATCCAGCTGGTCTTCAGGGCAGACGTAACCAAGGACTTTGACCTTGTGAAGTTGCTGGACCGGGGCGACATCGTCGGCGTGAAGGGAAGAGTAATCAAGACTAAGCGGGGTGAAGTGAGCGTTCTGGTGGAGGAGTTCAAGGTTCTTGCCAAGGCTTTGCGCCCTCTCCCGGACACGTGGTATGGCTTGAAGGACGTGGAGCGGAGGTACAGAGAGCGCTACGTGGACCTCATCCTCAACCCCGAGGTGAAGGAGCGCTTCATAAAGATCCACGAGATACTCCTGGAAACCCGGCGCTTCTTCAACGAGAGGGGCTTCGTGGAAGTGCTAACCCCCATACTCCAGCCCGTCTACGGAGGTGCCTTCGCACGTCCTTTCAAGACCCACCACCACTTCCTGGACATGGACATGTACCTCCGCATCGCTCCGGAGCTCTACCTGAAGCGCCTCATCGTGGGTGGCTTCGAGAAGGTCTACGAAGTGTCCGTGAACTTCCGCAACGAGGATGTGGACGCCACCCACAACCCGGAATTCTATCAAATAGAGGCCTACTGGGCCTACGCCGACTACAGGGACATGATGGACCTCGTGGAGGACTACGTGACGCGCCTCGTGGAGAAGCTCCACGGCACGCACACCCTCGAGTGGATGGGCAAGGAGATCGACTTCCGGAAGCCCTGGGAGCGCATGCGCCTCGTGGACGCCATAAGGGAGTTCGGCGGTCCCGACGTGGAGTCCATGAAGGAAGAGGAAGTGATCAAGCACGCCCGCTCTCTGGGCTACGACGTGATCCGCTTCGGCGAAGCCCTCGAGAAGCTGTTTGACCACTACGCGGCTCCCCACGTCGTGAACCCCACCTTCATCACCCACTACCCGGTGGACATATCGCCCCTGGCCAAGCGCAGCGAGGACCCCCGCTACGTGGAGCGCTTTGAGCTTTTCATCAACGGCATGGAGTTTGCAAACGCCTACAGCGAGCTCAACAACCCCATCGAGCAGTACAAGCGTTTCAAGGAAGAGGAGGAGCTCCGCAAGAGAATAAAGAAGGAGGGGCTCGAGTACCAGCCCATGGACAGGGACTTTGTCCGGGCCCTGGAGTACGGCATGCCACCCACCGGAGGTATAGGCATCGGCCTGACGCGCCTCTTCATGGTGCTCACCAACGCCGCCACCATCAAGGAGGTTATCCTCTTCCCGGCCCTGGCCCCCGAGAAGGAGATCCCCCTGGTGGTGGAGCTCTTTCCCGAGCTTTTGGAGCTCTACGAATAGGTGAAGGGATGGAGATTGCTGAGACGATAAAAGCCATTGGCGTCGAGGGCGCCCGCTGGGTGGAGGAACACCTCGACGAACAGTACAAGGCCCTGAGCTTCCTCGCTCCCCATCTCTCCGGGGAAGACTTCCTAAAGCTGATGGTCATCCACGCGCTGCTTTCCTACCAGCTCAGCTCCACGGGAGAGGAGTGGTGGTGGGAGTTTGCCCGACACTTCTCCCGGAAATCCTTAAAAACGGTCTGCGAGTACCGCAACTTCCTCATCTCATCCCGTGGCGGTCGCCGGCTACTTCCCCAGAAGCTGCGCCGCCTCGAGAGGATATGTGGATGGATAGAAAACGTCGAGCTCCTTCCATATTACACCCGCATGCTTGACCTCCGTAACGAAATTGCACGTGTCCTCGGAACCTCCTCCAGCTCCAAGACCGTCGTCTTCGCCGTGAAGATGTTTGGCTACGGGGGACGCATCCTCACGGGCCGCTTCGTTCCGTATCCCATGGAGGTTCCCATCCCCGTTGATCTAAGAATAGAGCGGCTTACCCGGCGCCTCGGAGATGATGATCCCATCCGCTTCTGGAACGAGGTTGCCCGGGCCTCCTCGGTTCCCCCACTCCACATTGACTCCATCCTCTGGCCGCTGCTCGGCAACGAGGAACTCCGGGAGCCCTTCCTTCGAAGGTTCGGGGAGCCCGGGCGCCGCCTGCTGGCCCTGATATAACGGGATGCCTTTTAACCCTTCCCCCCAAGATTGATAGCGAAGGGCCCCAGTGCGTCCGGTCATTAATCACGCGCTCGCGCACCGACGGAGCTGTGGGGCCGTAGCTCAGCCCGGGAGAGCGACCGGCTGAAGACCGGTGTGTCCGGGGTTCAAATCCCCGCGGCCCCATAGAGGGGACTCCGCCAACGGGGCTTCGCCCCTATCTTGGGCTGGAGCCCCTCGTGCGCCGGTGGTGTAGCCTGGCAGCACACCGGCCCCCCAAGCCGGTAGCCCGGGTTCAAATCCCGGCCGGCGCACTCTCTATAGGGCTCCGCCAACGGGGCTCCGCCACAACCGGCCCGCCGGTTGACCACGGGCCGAGGGTGGTCGAAGACCACCCGCACCAGGGGTCGGCGCTACGCTCGACCGCCCGAACACGACCCCAAGTGCGTCCGGTCGTCAGACCGGACCCGCTGGTGGATCAACCGAGCCAGCGGTTGCGGGGGTGCCCGAGCGGCCAAAGGGGCCGGATTCAGGGTCCGGTGGCTCAGGCCTTCGTGGGTTCGAATCCCACCCCCCGCACTCAAACAACCGATGTGGTAGGATGACGAGAAGGGGATGCTGAGGGATGATGACTTTGACCGCTGCTGAGCACCCCTTTTAAACTCCGTTGCCATATAGATGCTCGATGGCTTACTCGGAGCTGCTCTCGGATCCAGAGGGAAGAAAGGAGATATTCCAGGAACTTTTCGGCCTTGAAGAGGAACTAATCCCCGACAGGGTTGTGGTATCCCCCATCGCCCTCGAGGCCGTCTTCCCCCAGGACTTCAGGAAGGTCTTCGACGAGAAAGGTCTCGATTATGAGGAATTCATCCCCGAGGACAAGGTTCTGGGGAAGGTCGCCCGGAACATCCTCATTGAGGGGAAGGGCTTGATGTTGGTCCTGGGTAGAGGTGTGGTGGAGTTCGTTGATAGCCTACGAGTGCTTCTCTCTGCAGACAGTCCGGACATGCTCTTCGTGGGATCCTCCGCCGGCATACAGGGCGTGGATACGGGAGACATCGTGGCTCCGGAAGCCGTCATCCCCTTTGAAAACGTGAGCGAGATCTACGTGGACGTCACGAGGCACCTCCCCGTGGCAAACCCAGACCTTCTGAACGAGGTGAAGGTCCCCGGCGTTAAGGAATCCCTCCACGCCACCGTCCCGCTCTTTTACATGGAGACCTTGGACTTCCTTCGCTACCTCAAGGTCATCGGAGTAAATACCATTGACATGGAGCTCTCGGCCTTCTATCGACTCGCAAGTGTTCACGGTGCCCGGGCTGCCGCTCTCCTGAGGGTGAGCGACCTGCCCCTGGTCGGAGAACACTACTACTCGGAGTCTTACCAGCGCAAGAAGGACAAGAAATTGGCCTCCAAGTACCGCCTCCTGGAGCTCGCCCTCAGGTTCCTGGGCTTCTCCTGAGGGAGACGGTTTCGTCAGCGGGGCAGGAAGAGTTCATCGTCCCACTTGTCACTTCTTTGAGTTTTAAACTCTTTTAGACCCCACGCCCGAAGGAGTTTGACGGCCGCCACGGTACTAAGTGCTGGATTGCTTAGGTTTCTGAGTTCCTCGGGACTGAAAAACTTCCAACCGAGGTGCTCCGGATCACCGAGATCAATTCTTCCCATCTCCGACTCGATTAAATAAAATAATGCGTTCACCTTTGGCTTTCCGTGCCGGAAAATTACAGAGCCAAGGAAGGATTTTATAGTAGCTTCGAGGCCCGTTTCTTCTTTCCACTCTCGAAGTACAGCGCTGTCCGGGGTTTCTCCCTTATCGACGGCCCCTCCTGGAGGCTCCCAAACATCTTTATAGTGGATTTTCAGGTAAGAGATGTCCCGATGAAGAAGAAACAACTTGCCATCGCTTATCCACACACCATAAACGACGACAAGACCCATCAAAAACCTATGAACCGCAGAAACTTAAAAGAAACATAGCATCTGCTTGCGCGTCAACGGAGCATCGGTTGCTCCGCCAGTGGACCCGCTGGGATTACCGAACCGAAGGGGCTTCGCCCCTTTCGAGAACCCCCGCAGTGCGTACGGCCGGAGCGTAGCGAAGACCCAGAACTTGGTGTGGCCGATCTTCGATCGGCCTCGGCCCGCGATCAACCGGCGGGCCGGTTGCTCTGTTAGCGGCCCCGGGGGGATTCGAACCCCCGACCTTCGGCTTAGAAGGCCGACGCCCTATCCAGGCTGGGCTACGGGGCCCTATCCATCAATGG